>JBFIWG010000129.1:0-8782 GCA_041606495.1 Nocardioidaceae bacterium | reverse complement strand
TCGACAACAAGTACGGCTGCCGGCACTCCCTGATCGACGGCATCAACCGCGCCACTGACGTTCTCATCGGCGGCAAGGTGGCCGTGGTCTGCGGTTACGGCGACGTGGGCAAGGGCTGTGCCGAGGCTCTGCGTGGCCAGGGCGCGCGCGTGCTGGTCACCGAGATCGACCCGATCTGTGCGCTGCAGGCCGCGATGGACGGCTACCAGGTCTCCACCCTGGAGGAGGTCCTGCCGACCGCCGACATCGTGATCACCGCGACCGGCAACAAGAACGTCGTCACCGCCGACCAGATGAGCCGGATGAAGCACCAGGTCATCGTCGGCAACATCGGCCACTTCGACAACGAGATCGACATGGCCGGGCTCGAGAAGTACGACGGGATCACCCGCAAGAACGTCAAGCCGCAGGTGGACGTGTTCACCTTCCCGGCGGGCAACTCGGTGATCATCCTGTCCGAGGGCCGGCTGATGAACCTCGGCAACGCGACCGGACACCCGTCGTTCGTGATGTCGAACTCCTTCACCAACCAGGTGCTTGCACAGATCGAGCTCTTCACGAAGACCGACGAGTACCCGATCGGGGTGTACGTTCTGCCGAAGCACCTCGACGAGGAGGTCGCACGCCTGCACCTCGAAGCGCTGGGGGTCTCGTTGACGACGCTCACCGACGAGCAGGCGTCGTACCTCGGTGTCTCGCCAGAGGGCCCGTTCAAGTCCGAGCACTACCGGTACTGACGAGAAGACCACGAAGGACGGCCCGGGAGGGGGTGGAGAAGATGACCGAGCAGAGCAACCGAGGTCGCGTCCTCGTCGTCGACGACGACGCGGCGCTGGCCGAGATGCTGACCATTGTGCTGCGCAACGAGGGCTTCGACTCCCGGGTCTGTCCCACCGGTGACCAGGCACTGTCGGACTTTCGTGAGTTCAAGCCCGACGTCGTGCTGCTGGACCTGATGCTGCCCGGCAAGGACGGCATCGACGTCTGCAAGGAGATCCGCGGCGAGTCGGGTGTCCCGATCGTCATGCTCACCGCGAAGAGCGACACGGTCGACGTCGTCGTCGGCCTCGAGTCGGGTGCGGACGACTACGTGGTCAAGCCCTTCAAGCCGAAGGAGCTCGTCGCCCGGATCCGGGCCCGGGTTCGGCGCTTCGACGAGCCCGGTCCGGAGTCGCTCTCCATCGGAGACCTGTCGATCGACGTGGCCGGGCACACCGTGAGCCGCAACGGCTCGCAGATCTCACTGACGCCGCTCGAGTTCGACCTGCTCGTGTGCCTCGCCCGGAAGCCGTGGCAGGTGTTCAGCCGCGAGGTCCTGCTCGAGCAGGTGTGGGGCTACCGCCACGCCGCCGACACCCGGCTGGTCAACGTGCACGTGCAGCGGCTGCGCTCGAAGGTCGAGCACGACCCGGAGAACCCTGAGATCGTCGTGACGGTGAGGGGTGTCGGCTACAAGGCCGGCGTCGCCTAGGCCGGGGCCACCGCCGTGAGAATCGCTCATGCGGTACGCCAGGCAGTCACCTTCTGGCGCCGCTCCATCCAGGCTCGCGTGGTGTTCAGCACCCTGCTGCTCTCGGCGGTCGTGGTCTCGCTGGTGGGCTGGATCCTGCTCCGGCAGATCACCGAGGGCTTGGTGCTGGACAAGACCAACGCCGCGGTCGCCGACGCCACCCGGGGCGCGTTCGAGGCCCAGAGCCGTCTGTCCGCGGCCAGCGGCACCGACTTCGACTCCAGCGCGCAGCTGGCCCAGCTGGTCGCCAGCATCGTCGCCCGCGGCGACGTGCAGGGGTACGACGTCGTGCTCGACGGGCCCATCCCCGGCACCGCCGGCGGCCTTGCCACCGGCAGCGGCACCCGCAAGTCACCCGGGATCTCCACCGCCAGCATCCCGCCGCGGCTCGCTGAGGTGGTCGAGTCGACCCCGGGCACCTCCTGGACCTACAGCCGGCTCAGCTACGAAGCCGACACCAGCCTGCCATCGGTGCCCGGCATCGTGGCCGGCTCGCAGATCACCCTGCCGTCCGACGGCGGCACGTACACGCTCTACTACCTCTTCCCGATGACCGAGCAGGTCCAGACCCTCGGCCTGGTCCGACGGGCGCTCTTCACGGGCGGTGGTCTGCTGCTGGTGCTCGTCGGCGGGGTGACCTGGCTGGTCACCCGGCAGGTGGTGACACCGGTCCGGCTGGCCAGGCGGGTGGCGGAGCGGCTGGCCAGCGGCCGCCTCGAGGAACGCATGCACGTCCGCGGGGACGACGACATCGCACGGCTGGGCACCTCGTTCAACCAGATGGCCGCGAGCTTGCAGAAGCAGATCCGGCAGCTGGAGGAGCTCTCCCGGGTGCAGCGCCGTTTCGTCTCCGACGTCTCCCACGAGCTGCGCACTCCGCTGACCACGGTCCGGATGGCCGGCGACGTGCTGCACGACGCACGGGACCGGTTCGACCCGGTCACCGCCCGGTCGGCGGAGCTGTTGCAGAAGGAGCTCGACCGCTTCGAGCTGCTGCTCACCGACCTGCTCGAGATCAGCCGTTTCGACGCGGGCGCGGCGGTGCTGGACCTCGAGGACGTGAACCTGGCGGACCTGGTCCATCGCGTGGTGGACTCAACCAAGGCGCTCGCCGACCGGCGGCACACCCGCGTGGTCGTGAAGACCGGCGACCGCCCGTGCGTGGCCGAGGTCGACGTGAGGCGGGTGGAGCGCATCGTTCGCAACCTGGTCACCAACGCCATCGACTACGCCGACCGCAAGGACATCGTGGTCACCATCGACGCGAACGACGACGCCACCGCGCTCGCGGTCCGCGACCACGGGATCGGCCTGAAGCAGGGCGAGTCGGCGATGGTCTTCAACCGCTTCTGGCGCGCGGACCCGGCACGGGCACGGACCACCGGCGGCACCGGGCTCGGCCTCTCGATCTCGTTGGAGGACGCCCACCTGCACGGCGGCTGGCTCCAGGCGTGGGGCGAGCCCGGCAACGGTGCGCAGTTCCGGCTGACCCTGCCCCGCCGGGCTGGGGACCGGATCACCAAGAGCCCGCTCCCTCTCGTCCCCGCGGACGCCCGCACCGGCCTGGTGGGTGCCGACTACGAGCGCTTCGACAGTCACCGGGCGGGTACGCCGTGAGCGCGTCGTCGTACCCCCGTCGTGGCCGGCTGCTGGTGCTGCTCACCGGTGTGCTGGCGCTCCTCGTGACCGGCTGCGTCAGCGTCCCCGACTCCGGCAGCGTGCAGACGCCGGAGAACCAGGAGCAGGCCGAGCAGAGCGACGCCCCCTTCGACTTCACCCCGTCGGGGCCGCGTCGCGGTGCCACGCCGGTGGACATCGTCGACGGCTTCCTCCTCGCCATGCAGGCCTCGCCGGTGTCGACCGCGGTGGCCAGGGAGTTCCTGACCGACGAGGCCAGCACCGGATGGGTGCCTGAGCGGGGGACCCTCGTCTACGACTCTGCTGTCCTGGCCGAGTCCGACGGCTCCGTCACCACGCAGTTCGAGGGGCCCGTGCGGCTCGACGCTCGAGGCAGCTGGCTCGGCGCGGCAGGCAAGGAGGGAGCGGAGTTCACCCTCGACCTGGTGCAGGAGAAGGGGGAGTGGCGGATCAGCAACCCGCCCGACGCGCTGATCGTCCCGCGCTCGCACTTCGAGAGCCGGTTCCAGCAGTACTTCCTCTACTTCTTCGACCGCTCCGCGCAGATCCTCGTGCCCGAGCCGGTCTACCTTCCCGGCGGCGAGCAGGCACCCACCCAGCTGGTTCGACGCCTGCTGCGCGGTCCGGACGAGAGCCTGGACGGGGTCACCAGGACGTTCATCCCACAGGGCACCGAGCTCGAGCTCTCGGTCCCAGTGGACCGCGGGGGAACCGCCGAGGTACCGCTCAGTGCCGACGTGCTGGAGCTGAGCAAGGAGGACCTGCAGATGGCCCTTGCCCAGATCGCGTGGACCCTGGACCAGGTCACCGGCATCGGCAGCATGCGGATCACGGTCGACGGCGCCCCGCTGAACATCCCCGGCGAGGGCGACACGCAGAGCGTCCAGGCCTTCACCGAGTTCGACCCGTCCATCCACTGGGCCTCGCAGGAGCTGTTCGGAATCCGCGGGGACCGGGTGGTCGCGCTCTCCGCCGACGGGCAGCGCAGGGTCGAAGGCGGTTTCGCCACCCAGGAGTACGCCCTCCGGAGCGTCGCCGTGGACCTGCCCGGGGAGCAGATCGCGGGCATCACCGAGGACGGTACGTCGGTGGTCGTCGCGCCTCGGGGCCGAGGGGCTGAGGCCGACCCGGAGGAGACCGACGCCATCACGGTGTACTCCTCCGGGGCAGACCTGCTCGAGCCTGTGTGGGACATCCACGGCCAGATCTGGCTCGTGGACGCCACCAGGCAGGGCGCCCGGTTGACCGTCCTGCGGTCGGGCGTTCCCGTGGAGGTGGATGCCCCAGGCATCGCGGGCGAGGAGATCGCCGCGTTCACCGTCTCTCGTGACGGGACCAGGCTCGTGGCGGCGGTTCGGGGACGCGGCGGCGACCGGCTCGTGGTCTCTCGCGTCATGCGTTCCGACGACGGCCGGGTTCAGGGGCTCACGCCGGCCGCCGACCTGCCGGCAGGGCAGAGCACCTTTGAGGAGATCCGGGACATCGGCTGGCGCACGCCCGGAAGCCTCGCACTGCTGACCGGTCCCACCGAGGACACCTCCCGGGTGGTGCTGGCCCTGATCGACGGCTCGTCGTCCCTGGGCAGCACCGGCACGAACGCCGAGCTGTTCGACCGACGCGCCGAGCAGGTCGTGGTCTCGCCCTCTCCCGGCACACCGACGTACATCGCGACCGTGAAGGGACAGCTGTTCGAGCTCGCCGCCGACGGTTCGTGGATCGGTCCGCGGATCAAGGGTGGTCTGCTCTCCGCGACCTTCGTCGGCTGAGCCTGCTCCCCGGCGTGTCAACGGGCACGAGCTCTGTCCGGCCTTTCCACAGCGCATGCCGTCGGTCCTGCCGAGCAGCCGGATCTCCTCCACGCTGGACGGGTGCGCGACGCCTGCCTGGACCTGTTCCTGGGGAGCGGCTGCACCGTGTGCGGACGGCCAGGCCGACTGCTGTGCGCGACCTGCGAGGACTCGCTGCCGACCCGGGCTGCGGTGCGGTGGCCGACGCCGCGGCCCCCAGGTCTGGCGACTCCGTACGCCGTGGGTGAGTACGACGGTGCCCTCAAGGCGCTGGTGAACGCGCACAAGGAGCGCCGACAGTTCGCGCTGGCCGATCCTCTCGGACGTCTGTTGGCGGTGGCGGTCAGCGCGGCGGTCGTCGACACCGGGCGATCGGAGGTGCTGATGGTGCCGATCCCATCGAGACGAGCCACTGTCCGCGCACGCGGCCACGACCCGATGCTGCGGATCGCCAGGGCCGCCGCGAGCGGGCTGAGAAGGTACGGCGTGGGAGCACGGGTGGGCTCACTTCTTCGACCGACCCGCGTCGCGCGTGACCAGGCGGGGCTTGCCGCTGACGAGCGGGCAGTGAACCTGGCCGGCAGTCTCCACTGCCCACCTGGCCGCGCCGAGCGGATGGCGCGCACCCGGTCCGACATCCTCCTCGTCGTGGTCGACGACGTGATCACGACCGGCTCCACCGCGCGCGAGGGCCAGCGGGCACTGGAGCAGACCGGCTGGTCGGTCGGCGCCGTTGTGGCGGTCGCGGCGACCCGTCGTACCCAGTCTTGACTGACAGAAATGGGGGGCTCCCTACCGTTTTCTGACGGAGGCGACTAGCGTCTGTCTATGGAGTCCGTCCGGGTCCGTGGTTGCGTCGGCAGGTCTGCATGAGAGTGGACACCTGCTGGCAAGCCGAAGCCAGTCGCAGGCGAAACGGTCCACGTAAGGCAAGCCCTTGGGCAAGCCGATCACGGTGCGGCTTAGACGTAAGTCCTGCCCCGTCCGCGTCGTCAGATGCGATGCGTGCCCGGGAGAAGGCCAGTAGTGGCGGAGAAGCTGCGAACGTCTCAGCAGGCGATTGTGGGGTCGAAGACCAGGTCGGCCGGGCGGACATCCATCTCTCAAGGTCACCGGAGCATGATGGTGATCAGCTAACCCCAACAACCGGGAGGTTTCCGTGGATATCGTGGTCAAAAGCCGGCACTGTGAGTTGTCGGACCGGTTCCGCAGTCACGTCGAGGAGAAGCTCGCCCGGCTGGAGAAGCATGACCACCGCGTCATGCGTGTCGAGGTAGAGGTCGACAAAGAACGGAACCCGCGTCAGCAGGACCGCGCCATTCGCGTTGAGCTCACCGCATTTTCCAAGGGCCCGGTGATCCGGGCCGAGGCGGCCGCCGAGGACAAGATGGCCGCACTGGACATGGCCCTGGACCGCATGGCGGCTCAGATGCGCCGTGCCGCTGACCGTCGCCGCGTTCACCGCGGACGACACACGCCCGTGTCGGTGGCCCAGGCCCTCGCCGGGATCGACCCTGCCCCCAACGGCACCGCGCCTGCAGCCGACACCGAGGAGAGCGAGCGTCACGTCGGACCGATCACCGTGATGGGCGATGGCCCGCTGGTGGTCCGCGAGAAGAGTCACGCCGCCGAGGCGATGACGCTGGACCAGGCTCTCTACGAGATGGAGCTGGTCGGCCACGACTTCTACCTGTTCGTCGACAAGGAGAGCGAAAAGCCCTCGGTGGTGTACCGCCGAAGGGGCTATGACTACGGCGTGATCTCGCTCGACCTCGCCTGAGTCAAGAGCGCTGTCTGGGGGTTTTCGTCCACCGAGGCGCTGCCACGTGTCATGATCGGGGCGTGGCAGCACCTCCTCAACAACGTAAACCCGGCGGTGAGCCGATCCGGGTCACCGTCGTGGACGACCAAGAGTTGTTCAGACGGGGCCTGACCATGCTCCTGACCGTCGAGGACGACATCGAGGTCGTCGGCGAGGCCGGCGACGGTGTCGCTGCCACCGAGCTCGCGGCCAGCACCGTCCCCGACGTCGTGCTGATGGACGTGCGAATGCCGAAGCGCTCCGGGATCGAGGCCTGCGCCTCCATCAAGGAGGTCGCGCCGTCGGCGAAGATCATCATGCTGACCGTGAGCGACGAGGAGGGTGACCTCTACGACGCCGTGAAGAACGGCGCCTCGGGCTACCTGCTCAAGGACTCCTCGATCGACGAGGTGGCCCAGGCCATCCGGGTCGTGGCCGAGGGCCAGTCGCTGATCAGCCCGTCGATGGCGATCAAGCTGCTCGACGAGTTCAAGCAGATGTCGCGGTCGGACCGGCAGCAGGTGCCGAGCCCGCGGCTCACCGAGCGCGAGCTCGAGGTGCTCAAGCTCGTGGCCCAGGGGCTGAACAACCGCGAGATCGCCAAGCGGCTGTTCATCAGCGAGAACACCGTCAAGAACCACGTCCGCAACATCCTGGAGAAGCTGCAGCTGCACTCCCGGATGGAGGCCGTGATGTACGCCGTGCGAGAGAAGCTGCTCGACATCCCGTGACCCTGGCACCATCTCGGGAGCGCACGCTGAGCCGTGCGCAGGCGCGGAGGATCGCGCTGGCGGCACAGGGCTTCGCTGACCCGCAGCACACCACGGCGACGATGCGCACCATCATGCGGACGGTCGGGCGCACCGGCGTGCTGCAGATCGACTCGGTCAACGTGCTCCAGCGGGCGCACTACATGCCGCTGTTCAGCCGGATGGGCCCCTACGACACCGAGCTGCTGCACCGCGCGTCGGGCCGGCACCCGCGCCGGCTGGTGGAGTACTGGGCGCACATGGCCGCCTTCATGCCCGTCGACCTGTGGCCCTACATGCAGCACCGAATGGCACGAGCGAGGTCCGAGGCCTGGGGCGGCCCCCGGAGCATTGCAGAGCGGCGGCCCGACCTGCTCGCCTGGGTGCTCGACGAGGTGCGCGACCGAGGCCCGATCACCGCCCGCGGGATCGAGGGCGACCTGCCTCGCGCCAAGAAGGAGGACTGGGGCTGGAACTGGTCGGAGACCAAGCAGGCCCTGGAGTTCCTCTTCTACGCCGGCGAGGTCGCCGCGTCGGGCCGGAACCCCCAGTTCGAGCGGCTGTACGACGTCCCCGAGCGGGTGATCCCGGCCGAGGTCCTCGAGCATCCCGTCCCGGCGGCGGAGGAGGCTCACGTCGAGCTGATGCGCCGAGCGGCGATCTCTCACGGCGTCGGCACCGAGCTGTGCCTGCGCGACTACTACCGGATGCGGCCCCAGGACTCCCGGCCGGCGCTGGAGGTGCTCGTCGAGTCCGGCGAGCTGCTTCCCGTCGCGATCGAGGGATGGGACCGGCCGGCGTACCTGCACCGCGACGCGCGGGTGCCCCGCAAGCTCGAGGCGAGGGCCCTGCTGAGCCCGTTCGACCCGATGGTGTGGGAGCGGACCCGCACCGAGCAGCTGTTCGACTTCCGCTACCGGATCGAGATCTACGTTCCCGAGCACCTGCGGGTGCACGGCTACTACGTGCTGCCGTTCCTGCTGGGGGAGGACCTGGTGGCCCGGGTCGACCTCAAGGCCGACCGCAAGAACGGGCTCCTTATGGTGCGTGGCGCCTACAGCGAGCCCGATGCTCCTGAGCACACCGCGGCCGAGCTCGCGCAGGAGCTGGTGTCCCTGGCCGGCTGGTTGGGACTCGACGAGACGACAGTGGCTCCGCGAGGAGACCTCGCGGAGCCACTGTCGGTCGAGCTGGGGGAGCGGGTCAGCCCTTCGTAGCGCCCGCCGCCAGCCCGCCGATGAGGTGTCGCTGCGCAAGCATGAACACGAGCGCAGCCGGGATGGTGATCAGGATCGCC
>JBFIWG010000128.1:0-8784 GCA_041606495.1 Nocardioidaceae bacterium | reverse complement strand
TCAGGTCCTGGCCCTCTCCGGCTGTTTCGAGCCTCACCCGCTGGCCGGGACGCAGGAGCCGCAGCCCTGTTCCGGCGAGCGCATCGGCGGTGAAGGGGATCTCGACGCCGTCGTCGAGCAGCACGTCGCCGGCGAAGGTGGATGCGTCGAAGGACGAGACGGTGCCCTGCATGATCAGAGACTAAGCCCTGTGGCCCACATGGCGGTGTGGCTGCCGACCCCGAGCCGAATTGCTGCGTCGAGGTCTTCGCGGGTGTCGACGTCCAGTCGCAGGGACGCGATGTCCGCGAGCTCGATGGGAACGGCGCCGAGGTCTCGGTGCGCGGCCGAGGAGGTCGGCCCGAAGCGGGGCGTGAACCTGTCGATGTCGGGCGCGACCAGCATCGTCGTACCCGACCCGTCGGTGTCGGCGACGTAGGAGGCCTTGTTCGCCGGAGCGGCGTTGAGAGCGGCGGAGAGCTCTTCGGTCCTCAGCGCCGGCAGGTCCGCACACAGGGCAGCGACGGCGAGGTCCGGCCGGCGACGATGCAGCTCACGCGCGGCCTGCTCGAGCGAGGCATTGAGGTCGTCGGTCGCGCCGTCGGGAAGAACCGCCGCACCGAGGTCAACCAGCCCGCGCGCCAGCTCGTGGTCGTCTGTGACAGCGAGCACCACTTCGACGAACGGCGACTCCAGAGCAGCGGTGATCGTGTCGAAGGCGAAGGCCACGACCAAGCGTCGACGCGTCTGGTCTCCCAGGTCGGCAAGACGGGACTTTGCGACTGCCGGCGGCTTGACAGGTACGACGACGGCGTAGCGGCGTTCAGCAGGATTCGACATCGTCGACGATCTTGCCAGGAACGCCGTCGAGGGTGCGCGATGAGGCATGCTTGCCGGAACAGTACGCTCTCCCGAGCGTCTGTCAGGCAGCGATGAGGGGAGCGACAAACGTGGCGAAGCCGCGTCAGCAGAAGCAGAAACGCGGTTGGGCGTTTGCCACGTGCGTTGCGATCCTGAAGCCACCGCTGCTGGCGTTCACCAAGCGCGAGTGGGTCGACGGGCACAAGCTGCCCGCCGAGGGCGGCTGCGTCGTGGTCGGTAACCATGTCTCCCACCTCGACCCCTTCACGTTCACGCACTTCGTCTACGCCAACGGTCGGCTTCCCAGGTTCCTGGCCAAGAGCGAGGTCTTCGACGTCCCGATCGGTGGCCGGCTGGTGCGCAATGCCAAGCAGATTCCCGTGTACCGGCTGACCAGCGATGCCTCTCGTGCGTTCTCCGCTGCCGTGCAGGCCGTGAACGACGGCGAGTGCGTCGTCGTCTACCCCGAGGGCACCATCAGCAGGGATCCGGACCTGTGGCCGATGACCGGCAAGACCGGTGCCGCGAGGATCGCCCTCACGACGGGTGCGCCGGTGATCCCTGTGGCTCAGTGGGGCGCCAACGAGATCCTGGCGCCGTACGCCAAGAAGCCGCACCTCCTGCCACGCAAGACCATCCGGATGAAGGCCGGCGACCCCGTCGACCTCGAGGACCTCCGGGGCAAGCCGCTGACCCCGGATGTGCTGCGCGAGGCGACTGACCGGATCATGGATGCCATCACTGCGGAGCTTGCCGACATCCGAGAGGGCACCCCGCCCGAGGAGCGGTACGACGTGCGCAAGCACGGCCTTCGTGAGATCGGCAACCCCTACGAGGAGCCGAAGAAGCGACCTCGACGACACAAGAAAAGGACCGAGAAGTCATGAGCAAAGTCGCCGTCCTCGGTGCCGGCTCCTGGGGCACGGCGTTCTCGATCGTGCTCGCCGATGCAGGCAACGACGTCATGCTGTGGGCCAGACGACAGGAGCTCTGCGACAGCATCAACGAGCGCCGGGAGAACACCGACTACCTGCCCGGGATCGAGCTGCCCGGCGCCATCACCGCGACGCACGACCCGGCTGAGGCGCTGGCCGACGCCGAGTTCGTGGTGCTCGCCGTTCCCTCGCAGACGCTGCGCCAGAACCTCACTGAATGGGCGGCCCTCATCCCGGCCGACGCGGTGCTGGTCTCCCTGATGAAGGGGGTCGAGCTCGGCACGCTCAAGCGGATGAGCGAGGTCATCGCGGAGGTGACCGGCGCGGGACCGGAGCGGATCGGGGTGGTCACCGGCCCGAACCTGGCCAAGGAGATCGCCCGTCGCGAGCCTGCCGCGAGCGTTGTCGCCTGCGCCGACGAGGACGTCGCCCGACGGCTCCGGCAGATGTGTCACTCACCGGCCTTCCGCCCGTACTCCAGCACCGACGTGGTCGGCTGTGAGCTCGGTGGCGCCTACAAGAACGTGATCGGTCTCAGTGTCGGCATGGCCGTCGGTCTGGGTTTCGGCGACAACACCACCGCCTCGGTGATCACCCGCGGCCTCGCGGAGACGGCTCGCCTGGCGACTGCGCTCGGCGCGGACCCGATGACGCTGATGGGGCTCGCCGGCCTCGGAGACCTGGTGGCGACCTGTTCCTCGCCGCTGTCGCGTAACCGGTCCTTCGGCGAGAAGCTCGGTCAGGGCATGACCACCGAGGAGATCACCGCCTCGACGCGACAGGTCGCGGAGGGGGTCAAGTCCTGCTCATCCCTGCTCGACCTCGCGCGACGGGCAGGGGTGTACGCCCCGATCGTCGAGCACGTGCACGACGTGGTCGAGGGCAAGATGACCGCGGGCGACATGCTCAACAGCCTGATCAGCCGCGACACCAAGAACGAGCGCGACTGACGCACTGACATCCGCGCAGGGTTGCGCGCGTCCATTTGGTGGCAACGGCACTTCGTCGGGCCGCCCGTAGGTGCCGTAGCAACCAAACCAGGGGCTGCCGTGCTGAGCTGTGAGCAGATGGCGGTTCTCAGCGCCAGAAACGGCCATCTGCTCACGAACCAAACGCTGAAGTGGCACTCGAACCGGAAGAGCCGGAACGCGTCGTCCACCACCGCAGAGCGCCGGGACTTGTACGGCGTCTGCCGCTCGGTCGAGCGCGGGCAGCACCGTTTGGCGGCAACGGCACTTCGTCGAGCGGCCCGAAGGTGCCGTAGCAGCCGAATGCGGGGCCTGCCGTGCTGAGATGTGAGCAGATGGCGGTCCTCAGCGCCAGAAACAGCCATCTGCTCACGAACTAACCGGGCCGGTGCACCGTCGGCTTCCGAGCCGGTGCGCCGCCGGCTCCGTGAACCGACCCGGTTAGCTGGCGCCCGGGCGTTCCCCGGTCAGCGTGTCGAGCGCTGCGGCGAGGTCGTCCCACAGGTCGTCGACGTCCTCGATGCCCACCGACATCCGCACCAGGCCGTCAGGGATCGTCGCCGGCTCGCTCTTCCAGCGACGCCGACGCTCGAACGTCGACTCCACCCCGCCAAGGCTGGTGGCGTGCACCCACAGCTTCGTCTTCCTGGTCAGCAGGTCCGCGGCGAGCGCTCCCTCGGCGAGCACGATGGAGATGATCGCACCGAAGTCGGGGTAGCGGACCTCGCCCACGGCCGGGTGCTCGGACAGTCGACGCACCAGCTCCTTGGCGTTGGACTGCGCCCGGTCCATCCGCACGTGCAGGGTGCGCATGCCACGCAGCGCCAGCCAGGCCTCGAGCGTGCCGGGCACTGCGCCCTGCATGTCGCGACGCTTCTTGAGCACGTCGTACAGCTCGTCGTCCCTGGTCACCAGCGCTCCGAGCAGCACGTCGCTGTGGCCGGATATGAACTTGGTCGCCGAGTGCACGACGATGTCCGCGTCGATGGCGAGCGGCCGCTGCAACAACGGTGTGGCGAACGTGTTGTCCACCGCGACGTACGCCCCGGCCTCATGAGCGGCCTCGATGATCGCTGGAAGGTCGGCTACCTCGAGCGCCGGGTTGGTGGGCGACTCCAGCCAGACCAGTGACGCGTCCTGGCACTCCTTGATGACCTCGTCGGTGTTCGTGATGTCGACCAGCACCGCCTTGACCCGGCCGCGGGCCTCGAGGTCCGCCAGCTGCAGGATGCTGCCGTTGTAGGCGTGGCGGGGCGCCACGACCTTGTGCCCCTGGCCGACGAGGTCGAAGACGGTCGCGACGGCGGCGAGGCCGGTGGAGAACGCGAGGGCACGTCCGCCTTCGAGGGCGCCGAGCGCCTCTTCGAACGCGGTCCAGGTCGGGTTGCCGTACCGGCCGTACTCCAGGTCGCCTCCGGCCACGTAGGTCGAGGCCATGGTCAGAGGAGTGTTGAGCGGGTTGTCGGGCTGGTTCGCCGGGCGACCGGAGGTGACCGCGACGGTCGCCGGGCGGAGGCTGGCGGACTCGGGGGAGCCTGAGGACGCGGAAGACATGAGGCCCAGACTAGGCCGCGATGTGCTGACCCGCGCAGGTGGGCCGGTAGGGTCAGGGCCGATATGGATGCCTCCCAGACCCCCACCAGCGACGCCGCGAACGACCACGAAGCCGGGTCGCGAAAGCCCCGCATCGCCATCGTGTTCGGCGGCCGTTCCAGTGAGCACGCGATCTCGTGCGCGACGGCCGGCAGCGTGCTCGCGGCCATCGACCGCCACAGGTACGACGTGGTCCCGATCGGGATCGCCACGACGGGGCAGTGGGTCCTGGAGTCCGACGACCCCGACCACCTCGCGATCACCTCCGCGGACAAGCTGCCCTCGGTCGACAGCACCCGGTCGGCGGTGGCCCTCGCCAACGACGGCGCGAGTAGCCAGCTCGTCGTGCATGACGCCCACTCGGTGCCGCAGACGCTCGGTGAGGTCGACGTCGTCTTCCCGCTGCTGCACGGACCGTGGGGCGAGGACGGCACCATCCAGGGCCTGCTCGAGATGGCAGGAGTCCGGTACGTCGGAGCCGGTGTCCTGGCCTCGGCGGTCGGGATGGACAAGCACTACATGAAGGTCGTGTTCCAGGCGCAGGGCCTGCCCGTGCTGCCGTACGTCGTGATCACCGACCGCGACTGGGAGACCGACCCGGCCACCTGCCAGGAGTCGGTCGACGCGCTCGGCTACCCGGTCTTCGTCAAGCCTTGCCGTGGCGGCTCCAGCTTCGGGATCAGCAAGGTGCACGAGTCGTCGGAGCTCGCCCAGGCGGTGGAGCTGGCCCGGGAGCACGACCCCAAGGTGCTTGTCGAGGCCTCCGCCGAGGGCGGCCGCGAGATCGAGTGCGGGGTGATCCAGGGCTTCGGCACGAACCCGCCCGAGGCCAGCGTGGTCGCGGAGATCAAGATCAACGGTGAGCACGAGTTCTACGACTTCGCGGCGAAGTACCTCCCGGAGGAGCACACCGAGCTGACCGTGCCCGCGGACCTTCCCGACCACGTCTCGGAACGGGTGCAGGAGCTGTCGGTGCGCGCGTTCGACGCCCTCTCGTGCGAGGGCCTCGCGCGGGTCGACTTCTTCGTGCTGCCCGACGGCCGGGTGGTGATCAACGAGATCAACACCATGCCTGGGTTCACTCCGACGTCGATGTTCCCGCGGATGTGGGCGGCGACCGGCGTGGAGTACCCCGAGCTGGTGGATCGTCTGGTCCAGCTGGCGCTGGCGCGCGGCACCGGGTTGCGCTAGTCAGGCGGTTGCGAGCGGAGGGCTCAGACGCAGGGCTGGATCTCCTCCAGCGACTGCTTGACCGACGCCGACAGGTCGACCATGGCCGTGGCGGGAGGCCAGTACTCCGCCGGCAGCATGACCTGGACGTTCTGGGCGAAGCCGATCGTGGTCATCACGATCTCTCCGGCTCCGCGCTCGATCTGCTCCTCGGGCACGTACCAGCCCACGTCGTTGACCACCTGGCAGGTTGCGAACTCGTCGAACCCGGACGGCTGGGGCACTCCACAGCGCAGCACGATGGCGGGGTCGCCCCAGGCCGCAGCAAAGCCGTCGGCCGGCGTCACCTCACGCCGGTCCTGGTCGGCGACGCGGTCGGGCAGAGAGTCGACCAGGGTCCGGCAGTCCTCGGCTGCGGCGCCGGTGAGCTCGGGGGAGTCGACCTCGACGCTGCCCGCACAACCGGAGGCGATGAGGCCGAGACATGCGACAGCGCCCACGATCCGGAGTGGAGCGGGGCGCTGTCGAGACTCTCTGTTGATGGCAGCCTCGTCGGTCAGATGTGCACGACCGGGCAGGTCAGGGTCCGGGTGATCCCGGCGATGTTCTGCACCTTGGCCACGACCAGCTTGCCGAGCTCGTCCACGTTGCTGGCCTCGGCGCGCACGATCACGTCGTACGGTCCGGTGACGTCCTCGGCCAAGGTCACACCCTTCACATCCGCGATCGCCTGCGCCACCTCGGCGGCCTTGCCGACGTCGGTCTGGATCAAGATGTAGGCCTGAACCACCATGCTGAGCTCCTGCGATGTTGTAGGGGAAACCGATCCTTGGTGCGTGAATCCTGGCTCAACCTACCGTGTCCGGAGCCCGTGCAGGAACCGGGACTCGGCATCGGTTTAGATATCCCTCATGACTTCAGCGAACCCCCCGGCGAACGCGACTCTGGCTGACCTCGGAGAGTTCGGTCTGATCGACGCGCTGACCCCCCGGTTCGCCCAGGGTGAGCACGTCCTCCTGGGCCCGGGTGACGATGCCGCGGTGGTCGCGGTGCCCGACGGTCGCGTCGTTGTCTCGACCGACCTGCTGGTCGACACCCGTCACTTCCGTCGGGACTGGGCCACCGCCCTGGAGATCGGGCACAAGGCTGCGGCGCAGAACCTCTCCGACATCAACGCCATGGGCGGTCGGGCAACGGCGCTCACGGTCGGTCTAGCCGCGCCACCCGATCTGCCGGCGGCCTGGGCGCTCGAGCTCGCGGACGGCATCGCGGCGGAGGCCGCCCTGGTCGGGGCGAGCGTGGTCGGCGGTGACCTGACGCGGGCGGACGAGGTGATGATCGCCATCACCGCGCTCGGCAGGTGCGACGCCGAGCCGGTACGACGGTCCGGTGCCCGTGCCGGCGACGTCGTGGCGATCGCCGGACGACAGGGCTGGGCGGCGGCCGGTCTCGCCGTACTCGCTCGAGGCTTCCGCTCGCCGCGCGTGCTGGTCGAGGCGCACCGTCGCCCGGAACCGCCCTACGACGCAGGCGCCCAGGCGGCCAAGCTCGGCGCCACCGCCCTGATCGACCTGTCCGACGGCCTGCTCGGCGACGTCGGCCACATCGCCGAGGCCAGCGGCGTGGCGATCGACATCTGGTCGGACCGCTTCGAGGTGGCCGAGCCGCTGCGCGCAGTAGGGGCGGCGCTAGGCGCGGACCCGATGCAGTTCATCCTCACCGGCGGTGACGACCACGCCCTGGTCGGGACCTTCCCTGCCGGCACGAAGCTGCCGGAGGAGTGGCGTCAGATCGGCGAGGTGGCCGAGGGGGAGGGCGTCACGGTCGACGGCGCGACCTACGAAGGGCCGGCCGGCCACCAGCACTTCCGCTGAGCAGGGGACCAGAACGCAAAAGAAGAGAGCCACCCCGAGGGGTGGCTCTCTTCTTTGTCAGACGCGAGAGGCGTTCAGGTCAGCGGGTGACCTTGCCGGCCTTCAAGCAGCCGGTGCAGACGTTCATCCGCTTGGGGGCGCCGTTGACCGTCGCACGCACGCGCTGGATGTTGGGGTTGAAGCGACGCTTCGTAATCTTGCGCGACCACGGCCGGTTGTGACCGAAGCCCGGCTTCTTGGCGCAGATGTCACAGACGGCAGCCACCGTGAACTCCTGAAAAGACTAGATTGCTGTTTGCTCATGATGGGGCGGGGACGCCCTCGAGTCGCCCGAGGCAACCGCACAAGAGTATCCGATCGCCCCGTTCCGACGCTAATCGAGCCCGACGCACTAACCTGGCACCGCCGAGAACCACGTGCCTGGCATTCCGACGGAGGGGGCGAACCGCAGAGCATGTACGACGACAAGGCAGCCGTGTTCGACCTGCCGACCGTACTCCGGTTCACCGAGGTCGCTCTCGCCGCTCTCGGCGCCGCCCGGGAGGAGATCGACGCCCTCAACGTGTATCCGGTGCCCGACGGTGACACCGGCACCAACCTGTTCCTGACCTTCGAGTCCGCCCGCTCGATGATGCTGGAGAAGGTCGAGGGTGACCCAGAGGGGGACCTGCGCGCTGCGCTGACCGGACTCGCTCGCGGAGCCCTGCTCGGCGCCCGCGGCAACTCCGGCGTGATCCTGTCGCAGCTGATCGGCGCGATGGCGAAGCGGATCGGCGAGGCGAGTCCGGGCGACCGGGCGGCGACGGTCTTTGCCGAGGGGATGGCCCTCGCGACCGAGGCCAGCTACGCCGCGGTGGGTCAACCCGTGGAGGGCACGATCCTGTCCGTGGCTCGCGCCGCGAGCGACGCGGCGCAGTCGGCTGCGGTCCGACCCAGCAACCGCGTGGGCCACGTGATCCGGGCCGCTGCCAGCGCTGCCCGTGACGCGCTCGACAGGACGCCCGAGCAGCTGCAGGTGCTCAAGGATGCTGGCGTCGTGGACGCCGGCGGCCGCGGTCTGTGCGTGATCCTGGATGCCGCGGAGACGGCCGTGACCGGGAAGCGCCCGGTCGGCAGCCACCTGCCGTTGGGCAGTCACGCGATCCCGGTGCCGCTGCCGACGGGCGACCTGACCGCGGAGGGCCCGGCGTACGAAGTGATGTACCTGCTGGATGCCGGCGACGACCAGATCCCGAGGCTGCGGAGGGCGCTCGCACCGCTGGGCGACTCGCTGGTGGTGGTCGGGGGAGACGGCCTCTGGCACGTCCACGTCCACGTCGACGACGTCGGAGCGGCCGTCGAGGCCGGGATCCAGGCCGGCCGGCCCTACCGGATCCGGGTCACTCACTTCGCCGAGCAGCTCGG
>JBFIWG010000127.1:0-8830 GCA_041606495.1 Nocardioidaceae bacterium | reverse complement strand
TGGTTCTCGCCGCTGTTCTCAGTCATGTCCTCACCCTCTCCGGATCTGCGAGGTTTTCAAGTGCCCCGTCTCGGTTGTGGCGTGTGTGACAGTCAGGTGAGCCGGGCCTCGAGGTCACGAAGGTCCTTGCCCAGGTTGCGGCTCACCATCGTCGCCATCAGTGGGGCGGCGTGCCGGTAGTAGGTGCTCGCGTCGCCCTGCACCCGGATGCTGGCCAGGGTCCCGTCGGCGTGCGGGTCGAACCGGTAGGTGACATGCATCGGCATCGGCCCGGCCACCGACTGCATGTCCAGAACGGTCGGTGGCTCGTAGTCGGTCACCTCGAGCACGTAGTCGATGCGCTTGCCCAGGAAGTAGGCGGTCCTCGTCACCTGCGCCCCCACCCCGAAGCCATCCGGACCGGCGGCCCGGGTCAGGGCTGCCTGCCGGATGCCTTGCGTCCACTCGTGGTCGTGCCGCCAGTCCATGGCGTAGGCCGCGACCTGCTCCGGCGGCAGTGGGATGACGCGTTCGCGTCGTACGTCGAGGGCCATGGGCCCAGTCTGTCACCGGATCAGTCCGGCGGCCTTGCGGTGTGGTGCGGGTGGCCGTGGGTACGACGGTCCTCCTTCATGTCGGCTTCGTAGAGATGCCTGCGCCCGGCGGTGAGCCGCTCCCGGACGAGCTGCTCGCACTCGCGGAAGAACGACCAGTAGGTGTCGTCGTAGGCCTCGACGATCTGGAACGTCCAGTGGTGAGGGATCACGTTGCGGCCGACCAGCTCGGTCTCCAGATGGTCGGCAATCTCGTCGTGACCGGCCGCGCGCAGCTTGGCCACCGCCTCGCCGAGCTTCAGGTCCGCGGACCCGGTGAGCTGGTGGAAGGTGTAGAGGGCGCCACGAGCACGCTCGGTGGTCTCCAGTGCCTCGGTGAGCAGGCCGACCGCCTCGACAGTGGCCGCGTCCACACCGTCAGGGGGACAGTGCTCGGGGGCGGGACGGTCCTCGCAGGCCATGACGACTCCTGTCGGTTGACTGATCTCAGTCCAGTCACCATTGCAGCGCAGATGATGCTCGTCCGACAGGGGAAAGTTGCGCAGTCCTAGAGCCCGTTCTCCTGCACCTGATGCAGCGCGTCCAGCGCCCGGTCGAGCTCGATGCCCAGCTGTTCCAGCTTCTCCGCAGCTCCCTTGGTGTGGCCCTCGTCGCCGAGCATCTCCAGCTCCAGGCACAGTGCGCCGACCAGGGGGACGCCGAGATTCAACGCGCTGCCCTTCAGCCGGTGGGCGCTGGCGACGAGAGCCTCGGCGTCGTCGGCGTCGACCGCGACCCGAATCATCGCCAAGGACTCCGGTGCCGTGGTGACGAAGGAGCTGACGAAGCGGTCGAAGAGCGAGGTGTCGGTGGGGCTCAGGTCGTGGAGCGTGCCCAGCCGCGTGCGGTCCAGCACGCCGTCCTCGGCATGCCCACCGTCTGTCCGGCGGCCGTCGGCCTCGCCCGAGCTGTGGATCCAGCTGCGCAGCACACGCCCCAGAGCCTTCGGGTCGATCGGCTTGGTCAGGAAGTCGTCCATGCCGGCGGCCAGGCAGCGCTCGCGCTCGCCCTGGACCGCCGAGGCGGTCATCGCGATGACCGGCACCCGTTCACCCTCCGGCTCCTCGTCACGGATCGACCGGGTCGCGTCGTAGCCGTCGAGCCTGGGCATCTGGCAGTCCATCAGCACCGCGTCGTACCCGTGTCCGCGACTCAGTGCGGCGACGGCCTCCAGCCCGTCCTCCACCACATCGGTCGCGTAGCCCAGGCTTTCCAGAACGCCGGTCGCGACGAGCTGGTTCACCGGGTTGTCCTCGACCACGAGCACCCGGTGGGTCGGGACCTTGGTTGCGTCCGCGCTTCGCGCCCGCTGCGGCTCCGGCTCGACAGCCCCGACCACCTGGACGAGGCTGTCGTAGAGCTGGGAGTGCATCAACGGCTTGCTGAGCAGGTCGTCGATGCCGGCCGACTCGATGTCGGGACGTTCGACCATGTTGCTGGAGGAGATCAGGATCAGCCGGACACCGGCGAGACTCGCATCGTCGCGGATCTGCCTGGCCAGCGATAGCCCATCCTGGCCGGGCATGCACATGTCGAGCAGCGCCAGGTCGAACGGCTCACCCGCCGCCGCGGCAGCCCGCATAGCCTCCAGAGCGGCAGGAGCGGAGTCGACCTCGGTGCTGACCATCTGCCAGCCACCCAGCTGCTCGGTGAGGATCAACCGGTTGGTCGCGTTGTCGTCGACGACGAGGACTCGCAGACCCTCGACGAGATGACGCTTCTCGACTGCCCCCGTGGGACGGCTCGCCGGGCGAGACGACTCAGGGGCCTTCCGGAACCGTGCGGTGAACCAGAACGTGCTGCCTTCTCCGACCGTGCTGGTGACGCCGATGTCGCCGCCGACGGCGTTCACGAGCCTTCGGGAGATGGCCAGGCCGAGCCCGGTACCGCCGTACTGCCGGGTGGTGGAGGCATCGGCCTGAGAGAACGCGTCGAAGAGGCGACCCTGGGCGTCCTCAGGGATGCCCACGCCTGTGTCGGTGACGTCGACCCGGATGGTGACGGTGCTCGCCGTCTCCTCCTCGAGCCGCGCGTGGATGACGACCTCGCCCTCGTCGGTGAACTTCACGGCGTTGGAGCCAAGGTTGGCGAGGATCTGCCCGAGCCGGACCGGGTCGCCGGCGAGCATGGAGGGGATCTCGGGATGGCAGGCCACGACGAGCTCGATGCCCTTCGCGCGCGCCGGTTCGGACAGCAGGACCGCGGTCTGCTCGAAGACGGCGCGCACGTCGAACTCGACGGTCTCCAGCTCCAGCTTGCCGGCCTCGATCTTGGACAGATCGAGGATGTCGTTGATCAGACCCAGCAGGGTCTGTCCCGCGCTCTGGACACCCTTGGCCAGCCGGCGCTGGTGGTCGTCGAGCTGGGTGCGCAGCAGCAGGTCGTTGAGTCCGATGACGCCGTTCATCGGGGTCCGGATCTCGTGGCTCATCGTGGTGAGGAACTCGGACTTGAGCCGCGAGGCCTCCATGGCAGAGTCCCGGGCGGCGGCCAGCTGAGCAGCGACCCGCTCGCGTTCGGCGACCCGGCTGAGCTGGCTCGCCACCTGCCCGATCGTCTCCAGCAGTGCGGGGTCCGGCTCGATGTGCGGTTCGGTGCTGAGCTCGATCACACAGATCACGTCGCCCTCGAGCAAGACGGGGATGGCGATCAAGCCGCGCGGCGAGCCGGACGCCGGCTCGGGGTCGGTGAACCACTTCGTCCGCCGGCTGTGGAGTACCTGCTCCACGAGGCTCGGGTCCGTCGTACCCCCGTGGCTGTCGATCGCGTCGAGTCCCAGCGGCTCGAGCCGGCGCTCCTCGTCGAGGGTGTACACCGCAGTCGGGCGCCAGCCGGTGTGGCGGGGCAGCTCGACCGCCGCGACCTCGAGGGCCTCCTTCAGGGTCACCGACTCGTTGGCCGCGGTCGCCATCGCCTGCAGCAGTCGGTAGCGGGCCGAGGCCTCGGCCAGCGCGATCTCGGCACGCTTGGAGTGCGTGATGTCGTTGGCGGTGCCGCCCATCTTGACCGGCGCCCCGGACGCGTCGCGCTCGACGACGCCCCGACCGGAGACCCAGCCCTCCTCGCCGCCGCGGCGCACGATCCGCACCTCGAACTCGAAGCTGTCCGCGCCGGTGAAGCCACTGCCGACCGCGGCCTCGACCTCCGCCCGGTCGTCGGGGTGCACGAACTCCAGGAACCCGGCGTAGGTCGCCTCGAACTCCTGGGGGTCGAGGTTGTAGATGCGGTAGAGCTCGTCGGACCAGGTCACCGTGTCCGTGGGGACATCCCACTCCCAGCTGCCGACCCGGGCGATGCTCTGTGCCTGCGCCAGCTGTTGCTGGGAGGACAGGACCTGGTCGAGGAGGATCTTGCGGTCGGTGTACTCGGTCACCCGGTGCAACCAGCCGCTGCGGTCGCCGTTCTGGTCCCGGAGCGGGCTGTGGCTGACCAGCACCCAGATCCGGGTGCCGTCCCCGCGGAGCATGCTGCACTCGATGTTGTCCGCACCCACGTCGGCGACGTCGAGCCGGGCGAGGTGCTCGCGGAGCTGGCACTGGCCCACTTCGTCGAGCACGTCCATCACCGAGAGGGTGGTCATCTCGGAGCTGTCGCGGCCCAGGATCCGGGCGAGCTGGTCGTTGGCGTAGGTCGTACGTCCCTCGCGGTCGAAGATCCAGATCCCGTCCGTCGTCGACTCGACGATCGAACGGAACAGCGACAGATCTTCGTCCATGTTTGGGCCTCCGGCTTTACCTTAACCGCGACTATTGCGACGGTTCGCGCAATCTTCGTTAACAGGCTCTTTTCCTGCGTGCCGCCCTCGTTATCCGCGCCGAAACATCCCGCCACGTAGATGAAACCTCAATCGGTCACCGTGATCTCACAGCACCCACGATCGAGGGGGAATCAGGATGGAGCACCACAGCACACCTTCCGAGGCCACGGCCGCCGTGATCCGGGCTCCGCGACCGCGCCGGAAGCTCGAGGGACTTGCCGAGCTGCTCGAGCGACGGGTCGACCTGCGAGGCGCGTACCCGCCGGCCGACTACATGGAGGAGGCGATCCGCTGGAGTGCATGAGCGGTCAGCGCATCTCGGCGCCGAGAAGCTCGATGAACTCGTCGGCCATGGCGAGCTGGTGCTGGAGCTTCTGGCGACGGCCCTGGGCATCCGCAAGGATCTCGCCGAGCCGCTGCTTCGAGTCGGCCGCACCGCTCTCCGGCTGGTTGTGAAGCGCCTCGATCAGCCGCATCACCTCGAGCATCTCCTCGAGGCTGAACCCGAGAGGCTTCATCCGCCGGATCACCAGCAGCTTCTCCAGGTCCGCCTCGGTGTAGAGCCGGAAACCGCCGGCGCTGCGCCCGGACGGGCGGAGCAGACCGATCTCGTCGTAGTGCCGCAGGGTGCGTAGCGACAGCTCGGTGCGCTCGGCGACCTCGCCGATCTGCATCGAGCGACCGGTCGATGGGGCGCTGGACATGTGCTGCCTTTCACGCGGAACGGATTTCAACCCTACCCTCACGTAAGGGTAGGGTGGCGATGGTACAGACCCCGCCGACCTCGTCGGCGCCTCGGTGCACCGTCGCACCCGTCGCCATCATTCACCCCCTGGAGACATCCGTGTCCTCGACCATGCCTGCGCCCGCGACGCGGGAACCGTCCGTCCGCAACGCGCTCCGGTCCCCGAAGATCCTGCGCACCGAGGTCCTCGCCGGACTCGTGGTGGCGCTGGCGCTGATCCCGGAGGCGATCTCGTTCTCGATCATCGCCGGCGTGGACCCGCGCTTCGGTCTGTACGCCTCCTTCACGATGGCGGTGTCGATCGCCATCCTGGGTGGACGTCCCGCGATGATCTCCGCCGCCACCGGAGCCGTCGCCCTGGTGATCGCTCCTGTCGCGCGTGAGTACGGCATCGAGTACTTCATCGCCACCGTGATCCTGGCCGGCATCTTCCAGGTCCTGCTCGGTGTCGCGGGCGTCGCCCGGCTGATGCGGTTCATCCCGCGCTCGGTGATGGTCGGCTTCGTGAACTCCCTGGCGATCCTGATCTTCCTGGCACAGGTCCCGCACATGGTCGACGTACCGTTCCTCGTCTACCCGATGATCGCCGCCGGCATCGCCGTCATGGTGCTGCTGCCCAAGCTGACCCAGGCGGTGCCCGCCCCGCTCATCGCGATCGTCCTGCTGACCGCGTTCACACTGACCTTCGCCCTCACCGTGCCGAACGTCGGCGACGAGGGTGCCCTCCCGGACAGCCTGCCCTCCTTCTTCGTCCCCGACGTGCCGTTCACGCTCGAGACGTTCCAGATCATCGCGCCGTACGCCCTCGGCATGGCGCTGGTCGGGCTGATGGAGTCGCTGATGACTGCCAAGCTCGTCGACGACATCACCGACACCCACTCTCAGAAGACCCGCGAGGCCTGGGGTCAGGGCGCCGCCAACGTGATCACCGGCTTCTTCGGCGGCATGGGCGGCTGCGCGATGATCGGCCAGACGATGATCAACGTGAAGGCGTCCGGTGCGCGCACCCGGATCTCCACCTTCCTGGCCGGCGTGTTCCTGCTGATCCTGGTCGTCGGCTTCGGTGACCTGGTCGCGGTGATCCCGATGGCCGCCCTCGTCGCGGTGATGATCATGGTGTCCGTGGCGACGTTCGACTGGCACAGCGTCGCGCTGAGCACTCTGCGTCGGATGCCCAAGAGCGAGACCACCGTGATGGTCTCCACGGTCATCGTGGTCGTCGCCACCCACAACCTGGCCATCGGCGTCATCGTCGGTGTGCTGGTGGCAATGACGCTGTTCGCCCGCCGGGTCGCTCACCTCGCCGACGTACGCCGCGAGATCGTGGAGAACCCCGACGGATCGGTGCAGGCCCGCTACACCGTCACCGGCGAGCTGTTCTTCGCCTCGAGCAACGACCTCTACACCCAGTTCGAGTACGCCGACGACCCGGAGCAGGTCGTCATCGACCTCGCGCAGTCACATGTCTGGGACGCCTCGACCGTCGCGGCACTGGACGGGATCACCACGAAGTACGCCCACAAGGGCA
Organism: Nocardioidaceae bacterium; assembly: GCA_041606495.1. Taxonomy (GTDB): domain Bacteria; phylum Actinomycetota; class Actinomycetes; order Propionibacteriales; family Nocardioidaceae; genus Nocardioides_C. Next base: position 2,228 of record JBFIWG010000127.1, on the reverse strand, counting down.
AGACCGTGGAGATCCACGGCCTCAACACTGCGAGTGCCTCGATGCACGAGAGGCTCACCGGTCAGCTGTCGACGCACTGACCGTCGTACGTGAAGAAGCCCCCGCCGTGAACGGCGGGGGCTTCTTGCGTCTGGAACCGGTTGGCTACTCCAGATGTCCGCGCAGCTTGGCGAGGATCTTCGCGAGCAGCCGGGACACCTGCATCTGGGTGACGCCGATGTCCTGGGCGATCTGCTCCTGGGTCCACCCCTCGAAGAACCGCAGCATCAGGATGTGCCGCTCCCGGTCGGTGAGGGTGGCCACCGCCGGACCGAGGGCGATCCGGGCCTCCGCGGCCCGCAGCTCGCTGTCCTCGCCGCCGATCAGGTCGCCCAGCGTGGCGTTCTGGTCCTCGCCGACGGGTACGTCGAGGGAGTTCGGCGTGAAACAGCCGTCGACGGCGAGCGCCTCGGTGACGTCCTCGATGTTGACGTCAAGGTGCTCGGCCACCTCACTCGGCCGCGGAGAACGCCCGAGCGACTGCGTGAGGTGCGGCACGGCGCCGGAGATCAGGCCCTGGAGCTCCTGGATCCGGCGGGGCGGCCGAACGGCCCAGCCCCGGTCCCGGAAGTGCTTCTTGATCTCGCCGCGCATCGTCGGCACTGCGTAGGACAAGAAGTCCGTGCCGAAGGCGAGGTCGTAGCCCTGCACCGCCTTGACCAAGCCGACGTAGGCGACCTGGAGCAGGTCGTCGTCAGGGATGCTCTTGTTGCGGTACCGGGCCGTCAGTGCCTTGGCCACGCCCATGTTGAGGAGCACGATCTCGTCGTGCAGCCGCTTGCGTTCGGCCTCGTCCGCGGATGCGGCGTCGGCGAAGAGCCGGGCAGTGAGTTCGGAACGTTGATCTGGAGCTGGTTCGGCCGGCGCCGATGAAGAGATCGGGGAAGGTGCGGACTGAAGAGGAATCGAGGTCACCATGAGTTTCCACCCCCGTGGGGAACTGTTAGCGACCGACCAGCTTCTTTAGTCGGCTGTAACAAGACGAACGTAATTCGGTATGTACCCGCTCGTCGAGCACGGGAAACCAATGCTGGGTCCTTGTTCTCTGAGCCATCCCGTTTCGCAGGCTCACAAAATGTCGAAATGCGGACAATTAGGCCCAGGTTCCTGGACAATTCGTGTGGCCCCGGGATCGCCCGCCCGGGCATCCGCACCGCTCGGGAGCTTGATTCATGCGTCGCCGCCTGTCCGCAGCCCTCGTCGCGTCTGTTGCGACCCTCACCTCCACATTGACCGCTGCGGGCTCGCCGGCAGCAGTGGGGTCGACGGTCGGCCCGTCTATCCCGGCATCGTCGCCCGCCCAGCGTCCGAACATCCTGCTGATCACCACCGACGACCAGTCGGTCGAGGACCTCCGACACATGCCACGAACCCGGAGGCTGGTCGGCGGTCATGGCGCGACGTTCACCGATGCGGTGTCACCGTTTCCGTTGTGCTGTCCCGCGCGCGCCACGCTCCTCACCGGACAGCACGCGCACAACCACGGCGTCCTGTCCAACGGCGGGCCGACTGGCGGCGCGCCCGCGTTCGAGCCGGTCGAGGACCGGGCGCTTCCGGTGTGGCTGAGCAACGTCGGCTACGCGACCACCTTCATCGGCAAGTACCTCAACGGGTACGGCGGCGACGACCCGTCCGACGTCCCGCCTGGCTGGACGAACTGGAACGCCTCCATGAAGCGGATCTACGCCTACTTCGGGCCGGTCATCAACCGCAACGGCGTGCTCGAGGACGAGGCCGGCGTCTACACCGCCGACGTAGCCCAGGCCGACACCCGCGAGGCCATCGAGGCCGCCGTCGTGGACGAGAAACCGTTCTTCGTCTGGCAGTCCAACCTGGCGCCGCACACCACCTGCTACCGCCGCGACGGCAGGTGCGTCTGGGGCAAGCCGAAGGCCGCACCGCAGGACGAGGAGCGATTCCTGGACCTGAGACTACGAGCGCAAGACCACGGCGCCTTCAACGAAAGAGCGGTCGCGGACAAGGCTGGCCATGTTCGCGTGCAGCCATTGCTGGACCGCAGCGGCGTCAGGAGAATGACCAGATTCCACCGGGCACGGATCCAGTCGCTGCAGGCGGTGGACCGCAACGTCGCGCAGGCAGTGAGGCTGCTCGACGGGCTCGGTCAGCTCGACAACACGCTGATCATCTTCACCTCGGACAACGGGTTCCTGCTGGGTGAGCACCGCTCG
>JBFIWG010000126.1:0-8838 GCA_041606495.1 Nocardioidaceae bacterium | reverse complement strand
GGCACGCACGAGCTCACCGAGCACGGCCACGACGTGTACGTCGAGAAGGGCGCCGGCGCGGGCTCGCAGATCCCCGACGAGGAGTACGTCGCGGCAGGGGCGACCATGCTCGATGCCGCCGACGACGTCTGGGGCACCGCCGACATGGTGCTCAAGGTCAAGGAGCCGGTCGCCGAGGAGTACTCGCGGATGCGCGAGGGTCAGACCCTCTTCACCTACCTCCACCTTGCCGCGGACGAGCCGCTGACCCAGGAGCTGGTCAAGCGCCAGGTGACCGCTATCGCCTACGAGACGGTGCAGCTGCCGTCGGGCTCCCTGCCACTGCTCTACCCGATGTCCGAGGTCGCCGGCTGCCTGGCGCCTCAGGTCGGGGCGCACGCCATGATGAAGGCCTCAGGTGGCCGGGGCGTGCTGATGGGAGGCGTCGGCGGCGTGGCCAACGCCAAGGTCGTCGTCATCGGTGCCGGCGTCGCAGGACAGAACGCAGCCAACATCGCCCTCGGCATGGGTGCCGACGTGACCCTGCTCGACACCGACCTGGACAAGCTTCGGATGTCGTTCTGGCGCTACAACAACCGGGTACACGGCCTGGCGTCGTCCAAGCTGGCCATCCAGCAGCAGGTGACCGAGGCCGACCTGGTCATCGGTTCGGTCCTGATCCCGGGTGCGAAGGCCCCCAAGCTGGTCAGCAACGAGCTGGTGTCGCAGATGAAGCCGGGCTCGGTGCTCGTCGACATCGCGGTGGACCAGGGCGGCTGCTTCGAGGACACCCGGCCGACCACGCACGCGGACCCGACGTACACCGTGCACGAGTCGGTGTTCTACTGCGTGGCGAACATGCCCGGCGCCGTCCCGAACACCTCCACCTACGCGCTGACCAACGCGACGCTGCCCTACGCGGTGGCGCTGGCGGACAAGGGTTGGCAGCAGGCCCTTCGCGACGACAAGTCGCTCGCGCTGGGGCTCAACACCCACGCCGGCCAACTGACCTACTCACCTGTCGCCGACGCGCACGGGATGGAGTCCGTCTCACTGGACGGAGTGCTGGGCTGACCGGTCCTACACCGCTTCAGCGGGCGGTCCGCACGTACCTCGACCACCTCGTCGTCGAGCGAGGGCTGGCGGACAACACGCTGAAGTCCTACCGACGCGACCTCAGGCGCTACAGCGGCTACCTGGCGGACGCCGGGATCGACGACGTCCCGGCGGTCACCGAGGCGGCGGTGTCGGGGTTCCTGATGGCGCTGCGTGAGGGCGACGCGGACCATCCGCCCTTGAGCGCCGGCTCGGCGGCCCGAACCGTGGTGGCGGTTCGCGGCTTCCACAAGTTCGCGGTCCGGGAGGGGCTGACCCAGCACGACCCGGCGGCGGCGGTGCGTCCGCCTGCACCCGCCAAGCGGCTGCCCAAGGCGTTGCCGCTCTCGGACATCGAGCGGATCCTCGACGCGGCCGGAGCGCCGGGCACGGCGCTGGCGCTGCGGGACCGCGCGCTGTTGGAGGTGCTCTACGGCACCGGCGCCCGGATCTCCGAGGCGGTCGGCCTCGACCTGGACGACCTCGACCCCGACCAGGCGACGGTGCTGCTGCGCGGCAAGGGCAGCAAGGAGCGGATAGTGCCGGTCGGCTCGTTCGCCCGGGAGGCCGTGCACGCCTACCTGGTCCGGGGACGCCCCGAGCTGGCGTCGACCGGCAGGGGAGTGCCCGCGATGTTCCTGAACGCACGCGGCGGCCGGCTGTCCCGGCAGAGCGCATGGACGGTGCTGGCGAAGGCCGCGGACCGCGCTGGCGTCACCGCAGAGGTCTCTCCGCACACGCTCCGGCACTCCTTCGCCACCCACCTGCTCGACGGTGGCGCCGACGTCCGGGTGGTCCAGGAGCTGCTGGGGCATGCCTCGGTGACCACGACGCAGGTCTACACGCTGGTGACAGTCGACAGCCTCCGTGAGGTCTACGCCACAGCCCATCCGCGGGCCCTGGGCTGACCACAAACCGCCCGGGTTGTCCCCAGAGTTGTCCCCAGGCGTGAGTTTCGTGTGTACGGCGCGCCTACCCGCTGCACAGCCCGTCCCCAGATTTACTGGTGGTGTCACTGCGTCGCGAGATCTTGTTGTAGGTCTCGAGGCGCACCACATAGAGTCGCCGCGTTGCGCGCGACAAACCGATGTATAGGCGAGTCGACTTTTCGCGCAGCGTGGCCAGCGATATTGGAGGCACGAGCGTGAACGACTCGGTTTCATTCGGCACCGGCTCCACCGGGAGCACGGCGTCCGAGATCCCCCCGCTCGTCAACCCTGCTTTCATGACCGGTGCGCCGCCCTCTTCCCAAGCACCCACAGGAGACCAGGAGCGCGTGAGCGAACCTATCCCGTTCAGAAGGACCGACGACGCTGCCGTCGACGTCCTCGACGTCCCGGTGTCGGGACCGGCCGAGCCCGTGATGGGGCCGACCGGTCGACCGATGCCGCACCTGCCCGAGCCGAAGCCGTTGACCACGCACGGCAACGCGCGGGTCATCGCGATGTGCAACCAGAAGGGTGGGGTCGGCAAGACCACCACCACGATCAACCTGGGCGCGGCGCTGGCCGAGCACGGTCGCAAGGTGCTGCTCGTCGACTTCGACCCGCAGGGGTCGCTCTCCGTCGGGCTGGGGCTCAACCCGCACGACATGGAGCTGAGCATCTACAACCTGCTCATGCAGCGCGATGTCACCCTCGACGAGGTCGTGGTGCCCTCCGGCGTCCCGGGCATGGACCTGCTGCCCTCGAACATCGACCTGTCCGCGGCCGAGGTGCAGCTGGTGCACGAGGTCGCCCGTGAGCAGACCCTCCAGCGGGTGCTGGCGCCCGCCATGGCGGACTACGACGTGATCCTGATCGACTGCCAGCCCTCCCTGGGTCTGCTGACGGTCAACGCGCTCACCGCCTCTGACGGCGTCATCGTGCCGCTGGAGTGCGAGTACTTCGCGCTGCGCGGCGTGGCACTGCTCAAGACGACCATCGACAAGGTGCGCGAGAGGCTCAACCCCAAGCTGACCATCGACGGCGTCCTGGGCACGATGTACGACGGACGCACGCTGCACGGCCGCGAGGTCATGGAGCGGCTCGTCCAGGCCTGGGGCGACACGGTGTTCCACACCGTCATCCGCCGGACGGTGAAGTTCTCCGACTCGACGGTCGCCGGGGAGCCGATCACTACCTACGCCGGTTCCTCCGCGGGGGCGGAGGCCTACCGGCAGCTGGCCAAGGAGGTGCTGGCCCGTTGTCTCGACGGGTGAGCCTGCCCACGGCTGACGACCTGTTCCGCCCGACCGTCACTCCGCCCGAGGTCGACCCGGCGGCCGTGGCGCCGCGCCCGGACGCCGTGGCGCACCTGAAGTCCGCGGAGCCTGAGCCTGCGGCCCAGCAGGCCGAGGATGCCGCCGAGACGAAGGCGAAGCGCGGCCGCAAGCCGAGCGGCCGGGTCCGCCACGACGAGAAGATGACCGTCTACGTGACCGCCGACGAGCTGCTCGACCTGGAGCACGCGCGCTTGACGCTGCGCCGCGACACCGGGCTGGCCGTGGACCGCGGACGCCTGGTGCGCGAGGCCGTGGCGATCGCACTGGCCGACCTCGAGGCCAACGGTGAAGACAGCGTCCTCGTGCAGCGTTTGCAGCAGTCATGACCGCCGACCTGGTCGCTGAGTCGGCGGCGGCCTCCGAGGGCGAGGCGACGACGGGTTTCTCGCTGCGGCTGGACAACTTCGAGGGCCCGTTCGACCTGCTGCTCAGCCTCATCGCCAAGCACAAGCTCGACATCACCGAGGTGGCGCTGTCCAAGGTCACCGACGAGTTCATCGCCCACATCAAGGCCGGCGGGCCCGAGTGGGACCTGGAGCAGACCACGTCGTTCCTGCTTGTCGCATCGACCCTGCTCGACCTCAAGGCGGCGCGGCTGCTGCCGCAGGGCGACGTCGAGGACGAGGAGGACCTGGCGCTCCTGGAGGCCCGCGACCTGCTGTTCGCACGACTCCTTCAGTACCGCGCGTTCAAGCAGGTCGCCTCCGTGCTCGAGGAGCGGATGACCGGCGAGGCCCGGAAGTTCCCGCGGGCCGTCGGACTGGAGGACCGGTTCGCGACCTTGCTGCCCGAGGTGCTGATCGGCCTCGGCCTCGACGAGTTCGCGGCGCTGGCGGCCAAGGCCCTGCAGCCCAAGCCGGTGCTGGAGTTCTCCCTGGCCCACATCCACGCGGCGACGGTCAGCGTCAAGGAGCAGGGCGCCATCGTGGTCGACCGGCTCCGGCGCCAGAAGACGATGACCTTCCGCGCGCTCTCCCGCGACTCGCCGGACACACTCACCACGGTGGCGCGGTTCCTGTCGCTGCTGGAGCTGTTCCGGGAGGGGGCTGTTGCCTTCGACCAGATGTCTCCGCTGGGTGAGCTGACGATCCGGTGGACCGGTTCGGAGGACGGGGAGGTCGAGATCACCGACGAGTTCGACGGGGCCCCGCCCGAAGACGGTGCGCCCGAAGAGGGTGCGCCCGAGGACGATGTCGCTGACCGGCCGGACGGCGAGGGCGGCGCCCATGGCGCGGACCACGGCACAGACCACAGCACAGACGAGAGGGACCCGGAGTGAGCGAGCACAACGACATCGCTGCCGAAGCAGACGTCGTGGAGGAGGGCACCGAGACGTTGGCGGTGCCGATCGCCGAGCTGCGCCCAGCGCTCGAGGCGGTGCTGATGGTGGCGGACCAGCCGCTGGACCACATCACGCTCGCGTCCGCGGTCGGGTACCCAGCCGAGCAGGTCGTTGCCGCCCTCGAGGCACTCGCAGGGGAGTACTCCGAGCAGGGACGTGGGTTCGACCTGCGCAACGTGGCGGGTGGTTGGCGCTTCTACACCCGCGAGGAGTACGCCGGGGTCGTGGAGCGGTTTGTGCTCGACGGGCAGCAGGCACGCCTGACCCAGGCCGCGCTCGAGACGCTGGCGGTCGTCGCCTACAAGCAACCGGTCAGCCGGGCCCGCGTCTCCGCGATCCGCGGCGTGAACGTCGACGGCGTGATGCGCACGCTCGTGGCCCGCGGTCTGGTCGAGGAGTGCGGCACGGACGGCGAGTCGACAGCGCTGCTCTACCGCACGACCAGCTACTTCCTGGAGCGGATCGGAATCACCTCCGTCGACGAGCTGCCTGAGCTCGCGCCCTTCCTGCCGGAGATGGGTGACTTCGACGACCTCGACGAGATGCCGGCGGACCTGCCCGCAGAGCCGGCCCGTGAGTTGACCGCCGACGGGGACGTCGAGCCTGCCGTCGAGTCGACCGAGCCCGTGGAGCGGGTCGAGACGGCCGAGGTGCACGCCTCCGCGCAGGGGACGGCATGACCGAAGAGGCCGACGATGGTCTGGTCAGGTTGCAGAAGCTGCTGGCCCAGTCCGGCGTCGCCAGCCGTCGCAAGTGCGAAGAGCTGATGCTGGACGGTCAGGTCGAGGTCGACGGCGAGGTGGTGACCCGGCTGGGGACCAAGGTCGATCCCCGCACCGCTGTGATCCGGGTGGCGGGCAAGCGACTTCCGCCGGTGAGTGCGCACGTGTACCTGGTGCTGAACAAGCCGCGTGGTGTGGTCTCGACCATGTCGGATCCCGAGGGCCGTCGTACGCTCGCGGACTTCGTCGCGGACCGGCCCGAGCGGCTGTTTCACGTCGGTCGGCTCGACACCGACACCGAGGGCCTGATCCTGCTGACCAACGACGGGGACTTCGCCAACCGGATGGCGCACCCGTCGTACGAGCTGGACAAGACCTACGTTGCCGAGGTCCCGGGTCCGGTCTCCAAGGCCGTGGTGAAGGAGGTCCTCGCCGGGGTCACCCTCGAGGACGGGCCGGTCGAGGTGAGCTCGTTCAAGGTGCTGTCCTCGCACGGGGGCAAGGCGATCGTCGAGCTCGTCATCCACGAGGGTCGCAACCGGATCGTGCGTCGGCTCCTCGACTCCGTCGGGCATCCCGTACGCCGCCTCACCCGGACCGCGATCGGCCCCGTGCGGGTGATCGGTCTGCGCAGCGGCGAGATGCGCGAGCTCACCCGCGACGAGCTCGGAACCCTGTTGGACGCCGCGAAGCTCTGACCTGCCTGGACACCGGCAGCAGCCAGGGCGCCGCACCGCTAGGGTTTGAGCGGCAGACCAAAAGGAAGGACGACCGTGGCAGTCCGCGCAGTGCGGGGCGCAACGCAGCTCGAGGAAGACGGCCGCGAGCACATGCTCGACCGGGTCGCCGAGATGGTGACCGACGTGATGGAGGCCAACGGCCTCACGGTCGACGACTTCATCAGCGTCATCTTCACCGCGACGTCCGACCTGGTCTCGGAGTTCCCCGCGTACGCCGCGCGGCGGCTCGGGTTCGGGGAGATCCCGTTGCTGTGCGCACGTGAGCTGGAGATCGACGGGTCGATGCCTCGGGTGGTCCGGATGATGGCGCACGTCGAGACCGACCTGCCCCGGGCGGAGATCACCCACGTCTACCTGCACGGTGCGGCCGGGCTGCGCCGCGACCTGACCAAGGTGCGCTCCGTGCCCGACGAAGGCACGTCGTCGTGACCGGCCCGGCGCTGTCCGGTCCGGTGCTGATCGTGGGCGCCGGGCTCCTGGGTACGTCGATCGGGCTGGCGCTGCGCCGGCACGGCGTGGACGTGATGCTGCACGACGTCAACCCGGCGAACACCGGGATCGCGACCCGGCTCGGCGCCGGACTGCCCTGGGACGAACGCACGGTGCCGCAGCTCGTGGTGGTGGCCGTTCCGCCGGACCACCTGGCCGAGGAGATCGTCGCCGCGCTGTCGCTCTCGACGGCGGTCGTCACCGACGTAGGCAGCGTCAAGACCGGCCCGCTGCAGCAGGTCGGGGCGGAGGTCTCCGAGGAGATGCTCAGCCACTACGTCGGTGGGCACCCGATGGCCGGCAGCGAGAGGTCCGGTCCGCTTGCGGCGTCCTCCTCGCTGTTCGAGGCGCGGCCGTGGGCGGTCACCCCGCACGAGGGCTCCGACCCGAAGGCCGTCGAGCTCGTGGCCGACCTGGTCCGGCTGTGCGGAGCGACGGCGGTGACGTTCACCCCCGAGGAGCACGACCTGGCGGTTGCGCGGACCTCCCACCTTCCGCACCTGCTGGCTGTCCTGGTCGCCGGTCGGCTCACCGAGGCCCCGCCGGCACACATGACCCTTTCGGGGCAGGGCGTGCGGGACGTCACCCGGATCGCCGCGGGCGACCCCGCCCTCTGGCAGCAGATCGTGACCGCGAACGCCGACGCGGTCGCCGCCCTGTTGGGCGAGGTCCGCTCCGACCTCGACAGGCTGCTGGAGGCGGTCGCGCAGGGGGAGCGGAGCACGCTCGGTGAGATCCTCGAGCGTGGAGTGGCCGGGACCGCGGCGATCCCCGGCAAGCACGGCGGACCGCCGCAGCCGGTTGGCGAGCTGTTCGTGATCGTCCCCGACCATCCCGGAGAGCTGGCCCGGCTGCTCGCGGACGCCGGCGACATCGGCGTCAACATCGAGGACATCCGGATCGACCACGACCCCGGGAAGCCCGTCGGTCTGGTGGAGCTGGCGGTCGCCGAAGACAGGGTCGACTTCCTGATGACCTCGCTCGAGGCGCGCGGCTGGACCACCCACCGGTAGAGTTCGCCCGTCATCTTTGGGTCGAGCATGAGTGAGGGACCAGCGTTGAGCTCCAGCGTCGTCGTCGCGATGGACGGACCTTCCGGGTCAGGCAAGTCGAGCACCTCCCGAGGTGTCGCGAACCGTCTGGGGCTGCGCTACCTCGACACCGGAGCGATGTTCCGGGCGATGACCTGGTGGATGCTCCAGCACGACGTCGATGTGGACGACCCGGCGGCGGTCGCCGCTCACGTGGACAAGCCGGTGCTGAAGTCCGGGACGGACCCGCTGGCTCCGACGATCACGGTCGACGGCATCGATGTGGCCGGACCGATTCGGTCCACCGAGGTGACCGGCTCGGTCAGCGCGGTGAGCGTGGTCCCGGAGATTCGGGCCCGGCTGCTGCGGGAGCAGCGCGCCATCATCGGCGGGGGCGGCATCGTCGTCGAGGGGCGTGACATCGGCACGGTGGTCGCGCCGGACGCGGCCGTGAAGGTGTACCTCACCGCGGACCCGGGCGCCCGCGCGGCCCGTCGTACCGCCGAGATGGGAGCGGGGGACGCTTCCACCACCGAGCAGGACCTGCTGCGTCGCGACAAGATCGACTCCGGGCGGAAGACCGCCCCGCTGGCTATGGCCGACGGCGCCCACCACATCGACACGACGCCCTTCACGCTGGAGGAGGTCATCGACCAGGTCGTGGCGCTCGTCGAGCAGGCACAGGGGTCGTGACCGGCGCCCTCACCCGGCCGCACCACCTCGACCTTCCCCGCACCGACGCGGCCGTCCATCCCTCCCACCGTCTGCTCAGGGTGCTCCGTCCGGCGGCCCGGATCTACTTCCGGCGCCGCTACGACATCCGGACGTACGGCGCTGAGCACCTCGCCTCTTCGGGGCCCCACATCCTCGCGTCGAATCACATCGGTTGGCTCGACGGGCCGTTGCTCGCCGCCTTCGCACCGCGGCCAGTGCATGCGCTGACCAAGAAGGAGATGTTCGAGGGTCACACCGGGCGTCTGCTGCGGGCGGTCGGGCAGATTCCGCTCGAACGGTTCACGGTCGATCCGGCGGCGATCAAGGACTGCCTCAGGGTGCTGCGGGACGGGGGAGTGGTGGCCATCTACCCCGAGGGCGCGCGGGGCGCCGGCGAGATGGTGCGGATCCACCCCGGCGTGGCCTATCTCGCCATGGTGACCGGCGCGCCCGTCGTACCTCT
>JBFIWG010000125.1:0-8843 GCA_041606495.1 Nocardioidaceae bacterium | reverse complement strand
GGCATGGGCGGGCAGGGATAGCCCCGGCGGCGCGGGCCCTCGACGTGGTTCGCGCCCGCCTGCCCGGAGACGCCGAAGGCCCACTCGACTGCGTCGTAGTAGGGCTCGAGCTCGTCGTAGCTGATTGGCCAGTCCGCCAGCGTGGTGCCGGGAAGGTCACCCGCGACGGTGCGCAGCCGGAAGTCGTTGGGGGTGAACCGGGGCAGCCAGCCCTGCCAGTGCACCGTGCCACCGCCGACCATCTGTGGCACCGGACAGAACGGGTCCACCTCGGCGTCGGCTTCGGGTGAGGTGCGCGAGGTGCGCGGGTTCAGGATCGGGTCGGGCCACAGGTTGTAGCGGTTGACGTTGGCGAGCTCGTCGCCACCGAAGCTCTCCTTGGTTCGCCAGGGGCCCTTCTCTAGGGCGACGACGCGCAGACCTCGCTCGGTCAGCACCTTGGCCGCCGCGGCGCCGGAGGCCCCGGCGCCGATGATGACCGCGTCGACACGCTCAGGCTTGGTGGTCATAGTGATCCTCCTGTCCGCGGTGCACGCGGTTGTCGGCGAAGTACTCGAGGGTGCTGTAGCGGCCGGTGTGAACCTCGGCGAGGCTCGCGGGACCGGGAAAGCCGATCACCTGCCAGCCGAGCTGGTCCTTGTTGCCGCCGTAGATCGGGTCAGCCAGGAACCCCTGGCGGGTGTGGGTGATGAGCAGGTTGAAAAAGTCCATGTCCACCTCCGCGTTGGTCTGCTGGAGAGCCGGTTCCACCGGCCCGCCGTACGCGATCGCCGGGGTGTCACGCCAGGCCCGCTCGGCCTCGGGGGTACCGGCCCGCTCGATGCGTCGCAGCATCTCGTCCTGCTGGTGCTCGTCGAGGTCGACGAAGTGGGCTCGGTGCTGCTCCATACACAGCCGGTCCAGCTCGGCGATGCCGGCGACGTACTTGGATCGGGCCAGGTCGACGCGTTGCTGCCAGGCGGCGGCGCGGCGGCCTTCGAGCCGCTCGAAGCCGCTGCCGTCGGGCAGGGCGTAGATGTAGTCGATGCCGGAGAGGTAGCGGTCGACGAAGTCGACGGTCCGGGCCTCGCGGGCCCCCGGCGTGTCGTCTGAGGGGATGATGCGCGCCATCGCCGCCTCGACGGTGGCGCGTTGGTGGTCGTCGAAGAAGGTCGCGCGAGTGGTCATGGGTCCTCCAGGATGGGGGGTACGTCGAGCGGGATCAGGCCACGATGAGCGGGCGGAGCGTGCGGAGGGCGACCTCGAGGCCGGTCTCGATCCGTTCCTCGGTGCCTCCCCAGACCGGGTCTTCATGCTCCACCGAGAGCACGCCGTCGAACCCGCCCTCGTACAGCGCGTCGACGACCCGCACCCAGTCGACCTGGCCCAGGCCGGGCACGCGGTAGCGCCACCAGCCGACGTCCCACGGGTCCGCGCGCCCCACCGCGATTCCCGGCCAGCCGTAGCGGTTGCGCTTCTCGGGGAACAGTTCGATGTCCTTCGCCTGGGCGTGGGCGACCTTGTCGACGTAGGGCCGGACGGCCGCCACCGGGTCGATGCCCATCCAGAGCAGGTGGGACGGGTCGAAGTTGAGATAGAGCCCGAGGTCGAACATCCACTCCCACAGCTCCGGGCTGTAGGCGAGGTTGCCGGGGTAGCCGTCCGGATGCCAGCCCTCCATCACGCAGTTCTCGATCACGATCTTGACGCCCTTCTCGCCTGCGTGGTCGACCAGGCGAGGGAAGACCTTCTCGGCCATTCGCAGGTTCTCCGCCACCGACTTGCCCGGGTCCCGGCCGATGAAGGTGCCCACGGTGGGGCAGCCGAGCAGCGCCGCCGCGTCGATGAGCGACATCACGTGATCGTTGATGCTCTGTCGCTCGTCCGCTTCCGCGTGCAGGTTGTTGTCGTAGAACGCCAGCGAGGAGAGCGAAAGCCCGTGCTGGTCGAACAGGGACGAGACTCGGTCCGCCTCACCGGGACCGAAGCCCTCGGCGTTGAGGTGGGTCGCGGTGAACGGCCGGTTGCCCAGATTGGGCCAGGCCGCCACTTCGAGTGCTTCGTAGCCGTGCCGTGTGGCCCAGGTGACGATGTCCTCCAGGGACCGGTCGGGCAGGCATGCGGTCAGGAATCCGAGCTTCATACGGGGACCTCGATCCACGAGTCGGTCTTGGCGGAGTCGAGCACTGCCGCGGTGATGAGTGCGGCACGGTGCCCGTCGGTGAATGTGGGCAAGCCGTGCGGGACTGCGCCGGCCACGGCACCGTAGGTGTCGGCCACGAAGGCGTTGAAACAGTCCTGGTAGCCCTGGGGGTGCCCGGCCGGGAGGAACGACCGCCGCCGCCCCTCGTCCGAGCCGAGGGTCTGCGGGCCTCGGGGGACCACACGGTTCTCCGAACCCCCGCCGATCCAGAGCGAGTCGGGCTGCTCCTGGTCGAAGACGAAGGAGGACTCGGTGCCGTCGAACGAGAACCACAGCTTGTTCTTGCGCCCCAACGAGACCTGGCTGGCCACGACGGAGCCGGTCGCGCCTCTGTCGGTCTCGAACACCACCATCGCCCCGTCCTCGGTGCCCGCCGCGGACAGCCCGTCGGAGGTGACCCGTTGCGCGTACGCGTTCGACAGTCGAGCCATCAGCCGGGTGATCCGGTGACCGGTCACGAACTCCATCAGGTCGCACCAGTGCACCCCGATGTCCCCGAAGGCACGCGACCCGCCACCACGGACGGGGTCGAGGCGCCAGTTGCTCTCGCCCTGGCCGGCCAGCCAGTCCTGCAGATAGGAACCGTGCAGGAGCCAGAGCCGACCAGCCTCGCCGTCGGTGATGCGGGAGCGGGCCTCGAGCACGGTCGGGTAGTAGCGATACACGAACGGTACGGCGTTGACGACGCCGGCGTCTCGGGCGGCGGAGACCAGCCTCTCGGCGTCGCCGACCGACGTGGCCAGCGGCTTCTCGCAGACCACCGCCTTGCCGTGGGCGATGGCCAGCTCAGCGAGCTCGGCGTGGGTTGCGTTGGGGGTGCAGATGTGGACGACGTCCACCTCGTCGGAAGCGATCAGGTCCAGGGCCGACTCGGCCGGCGCCAGGGCGCCGAGGCGGCGGGCCGCCTGTGCGGCGTGCTCGGGTGAGGAGTCCGCGACTCGAGTCAGGATGCCCCCGGCCGAGCGGATGGCGTGAGCGTGTACCCCGCCGATGAAGCCTGCGCCGATGAGGCCGGCGCGCACCGCTGTGGACGACATCAGGTCACTTCTTCCGCGCCAGGGCTACGGCCAGGATGATGATCACGCCGCGCACCACCTGCTGCTGGGAGCTGTCCAGGCCGGCCAGGATCAGGCCGTTGTTGATCAGTCCGATGAGCAGAGCGCCGAACATCGTTCCGATGACAGCGCCGCTGCCGCCGAAGAGGCTGGTTCCCCCCAGGATGACCGCGGCGATGGCTGAGAGCTCGTCGCCGGCTCCCCACTGGAAGCGGCCGGACTCGAGGCGGCCGGCGTACAGCATCCCGGCGACCGAGGCGACGGTGGCGGAGATCAGCAGCACCTGGAACTTGATCCGGCGGGTCTTGATGCCGGTGAACTCCGCGGCGGTGCGGTTGCCGCCGGTGGCGAGAACCTGGCGCCCGAACCGCGTCTTGTTCAGCACCAGCGCCCCGACGCCCACGAAGACCGCGCCCCAGACGATGAGGCCGGGGATGGGCCCGAAGTTCCCGCCCCCGAAGACCAGGTTGAAGGTGTCGTTGAGGATCGGCTGCGGCGCGGAGCTGGTGATCCACTGCGCGACGCCCGCGGCGATGCCGAGCATGCCCAGGGTGACCAGGAAGGAGGGGATTCCCAGCAGGCTGACCAGGCCCCCGTTGATGGTTCCGACGACCAGGCCGACCGCCAGGCCCGCCAGGATGCCGGGGATCAGACCCCAGTTCGCGATCGCCATGGCGCAGGAGACGCTGGCCAAGCCCGCCACCGACCCGACGGACAGGTCGATCTCCGCGCACGAGATCACGTAGGTCATCCCGACGGCGATCACCGTGATGGTGGCGGTCTGCCGCAGGATGTTGAGCAGGTTGTTCGAGCTGAGGAAGCCCTGGTCACCCAGCAGCACCGCGAAGAAGAGGAAGACCACGACGAACGCGATGTAGATGACGTAGCGGTGCCAGTCGACCCGCTTGAGGACGTCCCACGGGGACGTCGAGGCAGTGGCGGCGCCGGCGTCTGCCGGAGCCGTGTTGACGGTGTGGCTCATGAGTGGACTCCCTGAACGGCCAGTTGGAGGGTTTCCTCGTCCGCGACGTCGCGACGGGGAAGATCTGCTGTGACGGCCCCGTCGCGCAGGACGAGGATGCGGTCGCTGACCGCGAGGAGCTCGGGGTACTCCGAGGAGATGACGATGACGGCCTTGCCGTCGTCGGCGAGGCTGCGGATCATCTCGAGGATCTCGCTCTTGGTGCCGATGTCGACGCCGGCTGTCGGCTCGTCGAGGATGAGCAGGTCGGGGTCGGTGCCCAGCCACTTGGCCAGGACGACCTTCTGCTGGTTGCCCCCTGAGAGCAGCCGTACCGGCCGTCCTGGGTTGTCGGCCTTCACGGCGAAGTGTGCGATCAGCCTGTCGGAGAGCTCGCGCGCGGCGGTCGAGCTCAGGAACGGCCCCTTACGGGTCCGGTCCAGAAGCGGTAGCAAGAGGTTGTCGCGCACCGAGTGCTCCAGCACCAGCCCCTGGGCCCGGCGGTCCTCGGGGATGAGGGCCAGGCCGTGGGAGATGGCCTGCTGCGGGTTCGAGATCGTCACGACCTCCCCGTGCAGCCTCATCTCGCCGCTGTCGAGCTTGTCGATGCCGAACAGGACCCGGGCGAGCTCGGTGCGGCCGCTTCCCATCAACCCGGCCAGCCCGATGATCTCGCCGGGTCGCACCGCGAACGTCACGCCGTTGACCTTGGAACCGGCTCGGAGGTCGGCGGCCTCGAAGAGGGGAGCGGCCTCGGTCTCGTGACCGCGATGGCGGTAGCTCAGCCCCTCGATCTTCCTGCCGACGATCCCCTCGACGATCTGTTCCGGGGTGACGTCGGTCAGCTTCTCGGTGAGCAACCGGCTTCCGTCGCGCAGGATCGTGATCCGGTCGGCGATGCGGTAGACCTCGTCCATCCGGTGAGAGATGTAGATGATCGAGATCCCGCGCTTCTTCAGCCTCTCGACGAGGTCGAACAACGCCTCGGTCTCGTGCTTGGCGAGGCTGGCGGTCGGCTCGTCCATGATGAGGACGCGGGCGTCCTGGCCGAGTGCCTTGGCGATCTCGGTGAGCTGCCAGTACGCGGTGCCGAGGTCGGCGACGACGGCCTTCGGGTCGACCTCGACCTCCATCTCGGCGAAGACCTTGCGGGCCTGGCGTACCGCCTCGCGGTCGCTGATCAGCCGGCCGCGTCCCAGTGGCTCGGCGGCCAGGAAGACGTTCTGGGCGACAGTCAGGCTGGGCACCAGGCTGAACTCCTGGAACACCATGCCGATCCCGTTCGCGCGCGCCTCGTGGATCGAGCTGATCTGAACCGGCTGTCCGGAGATCGAGATGGCCCCGCGGTCCATCGAGTAGACGCCCTGGAGGATCTTCATCAGGGTGGACTTGCCGGCGCCGTTGCCTCCGGCCAGGGCGTGCACCTCGCCGGGCAGGACCTCGAAGTCGACGTCGTCGAGGACGGTGGTGCCGTAGAACGCCTTGTGGATGCCGGTCATCTGCACGGCAGGGGTGGGGTGGGTCATCACGAGCTCCTTCGTCTTCCTGGGTGGCCGGCGGGGGACGATCCCCGCCGGCCACGTCCGGTGGCCCTACTGCTTGAAGGAGTCCGCGAGCTCCTGGGGCGCGTCTGACTGGTAGACCTGCTTCCACGCGTCCAGCACGTTCGCGTGCTCGACCGGCAGCGCGCTCAGGGCGACGTACGGCGGCGCCTCCTTGCCGATCAGCGCGCCCGCGCCCAGCAGAGCCTCTGTGACACCCTGGTCGTAGGGTCGCTGGGCGCCGAGCCCGACCACGAGCTGATCCTTGGCAAGGGCGATCGCCACGTTGGTGCCGAGGTCCTGGGTCGCGATCTTGAGGTCCGTGCGACCCGAAGCGCGGGCTGCTGCCATCACACCCTCGGCGGGAACGTCCCAGACCGCCCAGATGCCGGCCAGGTTGGGGTTCCCGGTGAGCATGGCGTTGGCGGCGCCCTGCGCGTCACCGGCGAAGTCCGGCCCGGCGATGCCCTTCTCGTCGGCAATCGTGATGTCGGGGTACTCCGCCTCGATCGTCGACTTGAATCCTTCGTAGCGCTGCTTGGTCACGAAGAAGTCGGCCTCGTGGTAGATCAGGCCGATCTCGCCCTCGCCGCCGAGGGCCTTGGCCATCAGGTGCGCAGAGGTCACGCCGTTGCCGTAGTTGTCCGCGGAGACGACCGACACGTAGTCCTTGCCGGCCTCGAGCCCTTGCGGGACGTTGTCCATGAAGACGAGCTTGGTGCCGGCGTCGGCCACCTTCTTGTACGCCGAGGCTGTCGCCACCGGGTCGGTGGGGATCGAGACGATGATGTCCGGCTTCTTGACCATCACGGTCTCGAGGTCGGAGACCTGCTTGTCGGGCTTGAAGTTCGCATCGGTGACGGCGACGACCTCGATGCCGAGCTCGGCGAACTGAGCCTTGAGCCCGTCGACCTGGGCGTTGGCCCAGTCGTTGCCGCCGTAGTGCATCACGATCGCGGCGGTGGCACCGAGGTCCTTGACCTCGGCGATCTCATCCTCGGTGAGCTGCGCGGCCTCGGCCGGCTCGGGCGTCTCACCGTTGGGGCCCTTGCTCAGGACCTCGCCCTGGATCGCGGCGAGTGCCTCGTCGACCTTCTTCGTGACGCCGGGGTCCTGCGCGGACGACGTCGAGGTGGCCGAGCTGCAACCGCTCACGGTGAGCGCGACGGCCGCGGCTACGGCCGCGTAGCGGATCTTGCTTCTCATGGTGCTTCTCCATTGGTGGGGTGGGTGGCAGTCGGGCCGTTCGTGGCCAGGAGCCGGTCGAGATAGGTCTTGCTCTGAGCGGCGGCCTCACGGGGATCGCCGTCGTAGGAGTCGAGCTCGACGATCAGCCAGCCGTCGTACCCGGTCTCGACGAGTGCATCGAGGACGGCGACGAAGTCGATCTCCCCTGCCCCTAGCGGCAGGAACTCGAGGGGGGACAAGCGGGCGTCCTTGAGGTGGACGTGTCGGACCCGGTCCGGGTAGCGGCGGATCAGCTCGGCCGGGTCGCCGCCGCCGGCCACAAGATGTGCAGTGTCGGGGCAGAAGCCGATGCGGGTGAGTGGCATCAGCAGGTCGAGCTCCTCCGGGCTCTCCACGATTGTCGTGAGGTGCGGGTGGTAGCACGCCTCCAGGCCGTGTGCCTGGGCGATGTCGGTGACCTTGTCCAGGGCGGCTGCCAAGCGTTGGTAGTCCTCGGCCCGGGTGCCCGAGGCGCGCCGGGCGCCCCCGCCCACGACCAGGCTCGAAGCCCCGAACCGGGCGGCGAGCTCGGCAGCCCGCGTCACCCTGGTGAGCTCTTCCGGAAGGATCTCGTCGTAGATGAAGTTGCCGCCGGTGTAGACGCCGACGAGCTGCACGCCCGCTGACTCCAGCAGCGTGACCAGTTCCTCGGGGCGTGCGGCGAAGTCAGCCAGGTTGCCGTCGAACATCTCGATGCCCTCGTAGCCGGTCGAGGCGATCTCGGCGATGGCCCGGTCCATCGGACCGTTCACCCGGTAGTGCAGGTCCTTCACGCTGGTGACGCCCACAGGGTCGCCGACGACGCCGCCCCAGGTGATCGTGTGGTAGCCGACTCGCATCCTTGCCTCCTCTGCATTTCACTCGGTTGGGCAATCTTAAGCACGCAGCGTGCAGAAGTCAACACCTGATATGCTCAACTTCGATTCGCTTCGACTGAAGACAAGGAAGGCAAGGCCCATGGAACGTGCCCACGCGATCTCCGCTCTGGCAGGAGAGAGCATCGAGTCGGTCGTCCGCGTACTCGACGCCGTGCGAATCTCAGCAGCGACCACCCGTCCCGAGATCGCCCGGCTCACGGGGCTCGGTCGCAACGTCGTCACGGACCGTGCCGCCCAGCTCATCGCTGCAGGCCTGCTCACCGAGGGCCCACTGGGCCGTTCCACGGGCGGCCGAGCCCCCCGCGAGCTGCGCTTCAACGCGGCCGCCGGGGTGATCCTGGTCGCGGAGATGGGTGCCACCAGCATCGAGGTCGCCACCGCCGACCTGGCAGGCAGCATCTCGAACGCACGGGGCGAGGCCGCAGACATCACCCTGGGTCCAACTCACATCCTGGGCCGCGTGGCCGAGTTGTTCGACGAGCTGGTCGACTCTTTGCCCGGGGACACGCACATATGGGGTGTCGGCGTGGGGCTGCCCGGACCGGTGGAGTTCGACACCGGCAGGCCGGTCTCACCACCGATCATGCCAGGCTGGGACGGGTACGACGTGAGGTCGTTCTTCGCCACCCGCTACCAGGCCCCTGTCTGGGTGGACAACGATGTGAACGTCATGGCTCTCGGCGAGCTCCGAGGGGGCCTGGCCGCCGGCCACCGGGACGTCGTGTTCGTCAAGGTCGGCACCGGGATCGGCGCTGGACTCGTCTCTCGCGGGCTGCTGCACCGCGGCGCGCAGGGTTGCGCCGGGGATATCGGCCACATGGCAGTGGGCGAGAGCACCGTTCAGTGCCGTTGTGGCCAGCTGGGCTGCCTCGAGGCCCTGGCCGGCGGCTATGCCCTGGGCCGGGACGGCCTCGAGCTAGCGCGTTCGGGGCAGAGTGCGGTCCTGGCCGGCGAGCTCGCCGCAGGACACGAGGTCACCGCACAATCCGTGGTCGATGC
>JBFIWG010000124.1:0-8850 GCA_041606495.1 Nocardioidaceae bacterium | reverse complement strand
GCTCGTCGACCACGAGGACGCCGCGAAGGACGCCAAGAACCACCTCGAGGAGACGTACGCCGAGGCGTACTCCCTCTACCAGCGGCGGCTGCGCGAGGCCAACGCCCTCGACTTCGACGACCTGATCATGACCACGGTGCACCTGTTCCAGGCGTTCCCGGACGTCCGCGAGACCTACCGCCGCCGGTTCCGGCACGTCCTCGTCGACGAGTACCAGGACACCAACCACGCGCAGTACGCCCTGGTCCGGGAGCTGTGCGCCGCGACCGCCGGCGAGCCGGACGCTCCGGCCACGGACCGGGTCGAGCCCTCGGAGCTGATGGTCGTCGGTGACGCCGACCAGTCCATCTACGCCTTCCGGGGCGCGAACATCCGCAACATCCTCCAGTTCGAGGAGGACTTCCCCGACGCTCGGTCGATCCTGTTGGAGCAGAACTACCGCTCGACCCAGACGATCCTCAGCGCCGCCAACTCGGTGATCAGCCGCAACAAGAGCCGCAAGCCGAAGAACCTCTGGTCCGACGCCGGCGACGGCGACAAGATCGTCGGCTACGTCGCCGACGACGAGCACGACGAGGCCCGGTTCGTCTCCGAGGAGATCGACAAGCTGACCGACGCCGGGGACGCCAAGCCGAGCGACGTGGCGGTGTTCTACCGGACCAACGCCCAGAGCCGTGTGTTCGAGGAAGTGTTCATCCGCGTCGGCATGCCCTACAAGGTCGTGGGCGGCGTCCGCTTCTACGAGCGCAAGGAGGTCCGCGACGCGCTGGCCTACCTGCGGATGCTGGTGAACCCCGCCGACGAGATCTCACTGCGGCGGATCCTGAACGTGCCCAAGCGGGGGATCGGCGACCGCGCTGAGGCGTGCGTGCAGGCGCTCGCGCAGCGTGACCGGCTCACGTTCTGGGAGGCGCTCCGCAAGGCCGAGGACGCCCCCGGCATCGCGAGCCGCTCGCTCAACGCGATCAAGGGCTTCGTGGGCATGGTCGAGGAGCTCCAGTCGATGGTCGACGCCGACGAGCGCGCCGACGTCGTGCTCGAGCAGGTCCTCGCCCGCAGCGGCTACCTCGCCGAGCTGGAGGGGTCCGACGACCCGCAGGACGAGACCAGGGTGGAGAACCTCGCCGAACTGGTCGCGGTCGCGCGCGAGTTCGCCGATGGTCCCGCAGAGACGCCGGCCCTCGACGACGCAGAGACCGAGCCGGCCGGCGGCACCGGCCTTCCAGAGTTCCTGGAGCGGGTGGCGCTCGTGGCCGACTCCGACCAGATCCCCGACCAGCCCGAGGACGGCGCCGAGGACACCGGCGTCGTCACCCTGATGACGCTGCACACCGCCAAGGGCCTCGAGTTCCCCGTCGTGTTCCTGACCGGCCTCGAGGACGGGGTGTTCCCGCACATGCGCTCGCTGGGAGAGCAGACCGAGCTGGAGGAGGAGCGCCGGCTCGCCTACGTCGGTCTGACCCGTGCCCGGGAGCGCCTGTACGTCTCGCGAGCCGTGGTCCGGTCCGCGTGGGGGGCGCCGGCGCACAACCCGGCCTCCAGGTTCGTCGACGAGCTACCGGTCGACCTCGTGGACTGGCGTCGCACCGAGGCTGCCCAGTCGTCGTGGAACCGCCCAGTGATGCCGTCGCTGCCGAACCGCAACGCGCCGGTCAACCGTCGCTTCGGGACGGCCGCGATCAACGCCGACTCGGCCACCAAGGCCAAGGCCAAGCGGCCAGTCCCGTCACTGGCCCCGGGGGACCGGGTGCTCCACGACAGCTTCGGGATGGGCAGCGTGGTCTCGCTCGACGGGTCGGGCGACAACGCAGTGGCGTCCATCGACTTCGGCTCCGAAGGGGTCAAGCGGCTGCTGCTGCGCTACGCGCCGGTCGAGAAGCTCTGAGACCAGCCTCGCTCAGCAATGCCGCCAGGTCAGGGTCAGGCGGGCGAGCCCTGTTCGCCGGCCGCAAGCGAGGGCAGCAGCAGACCGAGGCCGAGTGCCAGCGGCGGTGAGCAGCGACCCGGTGTGAGGTTTACGGCTGTAGGCCGTGAGCCACGAGCGCGGCGTAGGGGTCGACCGCGTCGCCGGCGCCCGGACGCACCTCGAGGTGGAGGTGCGGGCCGGTCGAGTTGCCGGTCGAGCCGACCGTGCCGACGGGCGTGCCGCCGCTGACGTTGTCGCCGGGGCTCACCGAGAACGAGGTCAGGTGGCAGTACCAGACCTCGGTGCCGTCGTCGAGCGTGACGACCACCTTGTTGCCGTACGAGCCGTCGTACTCGGTCGAGGTGACCACGCCGTTGGCCACCGACACGACCGGGGTGCCGGCCGGGGCCGCGAAGTCCAGGCCGGTGTGGGTGTTTGCCCACAGGCCGCTGGACTGGCCGAAGCGAGCGGTGAGGTCGTAGCCGGAAAGCGGCAGCACCCAGGCGTTCGCGGCGATCTGGTCGGCGTGCTTCTCGGCGCTGGCCGCGAGCTGCGCGAGGGCGGCGTTGCGCTGCTCGGCCTGGGCCTCCGCGGCGGCCTGGAGCTCCTCGGCCGCGGCGTCCTCAAGCGCCTCGCGCTGCGAGTCACGGCTGACGGCACGCTGGCGGACATCGGCGGTGTTGCTGGAGGTCACGGCGCTGGTGCCGGTGAGGGCGCTGGCCTGGGTGTAGAGCTTCTGCACGCCGGTCTCGGCGACCTGCGTGGTGTCGCCCTGGCCGATGCTCACCGCACCGGTTGCGGCCACCACGAGGGCGACCGCGCCAATTGCGGTCGGGGCGGAGGGCAGAAGGGGAAACAGGCTCTTGCGGCCGGCGGCGTGGGCGGCACGGACACGTGCGGTGACGGCGTTCGGGGTCGACTGGCGAGCGGCTCGACCAGGCTTGACGGCCTTGCGCTTACCGGAGGATGCGGTTCGCGAGGACGTCGCCGAGGAGCCGTTGGCGGAGTCGGAGAGGGTCGCAGACCGCTTCTCTGCCCGGTGGTTCGCCACGTATGTGTTCCTTACGTCGGTTGGCACGCAGCGCACAACGATAACGGATCAGTTACGGCAGTGCGCGCGGAGTTAGCGTACTTGTGCCCCGGATCACGCCGAAACATGGGGTTTCGACCGTGGTCCCGGGGGTACACAGCAGCATTTGTCGTGCCCGAAGTCACATCGGCCCAAACGCCGGTCTAGTCAGTGGTCGCCGGGCGTCAGTTAGTCTGCGGCCACAGTCCTCGTTTACGCACTCGTCTCTGCTGCGCGCAGAGCGTCTTCAAGAAGGTGGCAGTTTCATGGTGGCTCCGATCCGGATCGTGGTGGCCAAGCCCGGGCTCGACGGGCACGACCGCGGCGCGAAGGTCGTCGCACGAGCCCTGCGCGACGCGGGCAACGAGGTGATCTACACCGGCCTGCACCAGACCCCCGAGCAGATCGTCGAGACCGCGATCCAGGAGGACGCCGACGTGATCGGCCTGTCCGTCCTCTCAGGCGCCCACATGACCCTGTTCAAGAAGGTGATCGCCCTGCTCGAGGAGCGCGACGCCAGCGACATCGTCGTCTTCGGCGGCGGCATCATCCCCGAGGACGACATCCCCCTGCTCGAGCAGGCAGGCGTGGCGAAGGTGTTCACCCCGGGCGCGACCACGACCGAGATCGTCGGCTGGATCAAGGCCAACGTCGCGGACGCGTCCGGCATCGAGGCCTGAGGCTCTACACCTCGCCGCAGCTGGTCAGAAGCGCAGGTCGCCGCTCAACGGCAGCCGCAGCACCCCCGGCTCCGCGCGGCTGGTGGTGACCGTAACCGGCTGGACCGTGGGGTTGTTGGCGTACGCCGCGTCGCTCGCCGCCACCACCACCCGGATCCGGTGTCCCTTCGCGAACCGGTGAACGATGCCTGGCAGCTCCACCCGGACCGGCTTGGTCAC
This sequence comes from Nocardioidaceae bacterium, assembly GCA_041606495.1. Lineage (GTDB taxonomy): Bacteria > Actinomycetota > Actinomycetes > Propionibacteriales > Nocardioidaceae > Nocardioides_C. Next base: position 4,976 of record JBFIWG010000124.1, on the reverse strand, counting down.
ATCGGTGACCCGGACCGGTGAGACCAGCCGGTTCTTCAGCGTGGTCGTGCCGTCCGGCGCCACGTCGTACACCTTCGCAAAGAGGATCAGCTGCCCGGCCGGACCGGCGGTCTGGCTCGCCGCGTCCGTCGGCGCCTCGAGGTGGAGGGTCAGCCTGGGCGAGCCGACCACGTCCGCCGGGCGCTGCAGCACCGGGCTGGTGAACGCCACGAACGTCCCGGGCTGGTCCGAGACCGACTGGTTGACCTGGTTGCCTTCGACCCCTGAGGTCTCGGAGTACGACGTGGGGGCCCCCGGCGCATTCGCGTAGGAGGCGGAACCTGCTTCGACGTCCTTCCGGTCCCCGGTGAGCTGGTCGCCACCGCTCAGGAACAGCGACGCGGTCGGTGCGTCCGAGAACGAGGAGCGACGCGCGTAGGCCCTCGCGATCGCCGTACCGGCGTTGGCGGGGGAGGTGTCGTAGCGGACCCAGTCGCGGTAGTACTCGAAGCGCGGGCCGGCCGGAGCTGATGCGTCGCCGCGCACGTGCCGGTCCATCCAGCTCAGGAACCGCCGCCCGAGATAGGAGTCGTTCAGCGACTCCGCCCCGAAGTCGAGCTCCCCGGGAACCGGCTCGCTGCCTGAGTGGCCCCACGACTGCCAGATCATCCGGGCCTCGGTGCCGTCGGCGCGCAACGCCTCATAGGTCGCGGCGGCTTCCTGAAGGTTGAACAGGGTGTCCTTCTGGCCCTGGACGATCAGGGTCGGCGCCTTGACCCGGTCGGCGTACGTCGCGACCGAGGCGTGGCGCGCGAGGTCCAGCGTGGTGTCGCCCGGGTAGCCGAGCGAATGGAGCTCCGCCACCGCAGCGCACGCCTGGTCGGCGAAGTTGGGGCAGCCCACGTTGCGGCTCGGGTCTACGTCGGCGTCGTTGACACCATCGATGATGCCGGCGCCGAAGAACAGGTCCGTCCACTGTCGCTTGTGCACCCCGGGCGTCCGGTAGCTGACGCCGTTCCGGAGGCTGGTGTTGTTCGGCGCGAGCGAGTAGGCCAGGTCGTTCCAGGTGATGATCGGGATCAGGGCGTCCACCCGCTCGTCCTGCATGGCGACGGCGTACTGGATCTGGCCGCCGTACGATCCGCCGATCATCCCGACGCGGGGGTCGTTCGGAGCCTCCTGCGCCACGTAGTCGATCCGAGCGAGGCTGCCGGTGTCGGTGTCGGTGAAGGTCCGGCCGCCGGCGAGGACGTCGACCAGCTGCACGCCGGCCCTCCCGTCCCAGTCCGGGTCGTCGAGGTGGATCTTGCAGCCTGAGCCGCCGAACCCGAGACCGGAGTAGGACAGGACGACGTACCCCTCCTGCACGAACCCGCGGCCCACGGCCGTCTGGTTGCCGTCCGCCTTGTTGCCGCCGAAGCCGTGCGTGGTCAGGATCGCCGGCGCAGGGCTCGCCGCGGACGCGCCGTCGGGCTTGTAGATGTCGGCGGAGACCACGCAGCGCTTGCCCGCGTCGGGGCCGACGCGGACGCTCACGTTGATGTGCTGCAGCGAGTAGCCCGGGGTGTCGTCGGATGCCGCGCCTGCGGTCGCGGACAGTCCGGTCGTCGTGAGCAAGGCGGTGCCGAGGGCGCCGGCGGCGAGTGCGGCCGTCGTACGTCGTGAGTTCATGTTCGTGCAACGAGCGAGGACGCCGATCGCTACGCGCGATTGGCACAGCGCGGTGACAACCGCCAAGGTGGGTCCGTGAAGATCTTGGTCACCGGAGGAACCGGTTACGTAGGCGCAGGCATCACCGCTGAGCTCGTCCGTGCGGGGCACGACGTGCGGCTCCTGGTCCGCCGGCGGTCCCAGGTGCCGGTCTCGCTCGCGCCGTACGACGTGCAGGTCACCGACGTCGTGGAGGGTGACGTGCTCGACGCGGACGCGGTCGGCGCCGTGCTGGACGGCTGTGACGCCGTGGTGCACGCCGCCGCTGTGTACTCGCTCGACGCCCGTCGTGCCGACGAGATGCTGCGGACCAACGAGCGGGCCACCGAGCTGGTGCTCGGCGGTGCCGGGGAGCGGGGCCTGGACCCGATCGTGCACATCTCCAGCACCGTGGCGCTGACCCGTCGCGGCGGGGGCGGCGCGGACCTGCCGCTGGGTGACGTGCCCTCGCCGTACGCCCGGTCCAAGGTGGCCAGCGAGCGCGTCGCCCGACGCCTGCAGGACGAGGGCGCGCCGGTCGTCAGCGTGTACCCCGGCGGCGTCCTCGGCCCGCACGATCCGTACCGGGGCGAGGAGGGTGAGCGACTGCGCTGGCAGGTGCGAGGGCTGCTGCCGGTGTGGCCCAGGGGCGGCAACCATGTCGTGGACGTCCGGACCGTCGCTGCCGTGGTCCGGGCGGTGCTCGAGCCAGGCAAAGGGGCGCGGCGGTACGTCGTACCCGGTCACCACAGCACCGGGGAGCTGATCTTCGGGACGCTGTCGAAGGTGACCGGACGCCGACTCCCGCGCGTCACGCTCCCAGCCGGCTTCGCCCTGCGGTTCACCGCACTGACCGAGAAGGTCCAGCGACGGTTGCCGGGCCGGTGGCGCGTGCCGACCGACCTGGAGGGCGTCGAGATCGTGGTGAGGGACACCCGGATGGACGACTCCGCGGCGCGCGAGGAGCTCGGTGTGGAGCCGCTGCCGTTCGACCGGACCGTGCGGGACACCCTCGTGTGGCTCGTCGAGTCGGGCCGGCTTCCCGCGAGGTACGCCGGACGCGCGCTCGCTCCGCTGTGACCGACCCGACGTGGTCGTGACCGGGGTCACGGGTCTAGTGTCGGGCGTGAAAATCCCCGGACCGGAGAAACCGATAGGACGGGCTGAACCGTGGACCTGATGGAGTACCAAGCGAAGGAACTCTTCGCAAAGCATGGCGTGCCGGTGACCCTCGGCACCGTGGTCGAGAAGGCGGAAGACGCCGCAGCGGCCGCAGAAGCCCAGGGCGGCAGGGTTGTCGTCAAGGCGCAGGTGAAGATTGGTGGTCGCGGCAAGGCCGGCGGCGTCAAGCTCGCCGAGAACCCCGAGGAGGCCGTCGCCCGTGCGAACGACATCCTGGGCATGGACATCAAGGGCCACACGGTCCACCGGGTCCTGATCGCGCCGACCGCCGACATCGCGGAGGAGTACTACTTCTCCTTCCTCGTCGACCGCGCCAACCGCAACTACCTGTGCATCGCCAGCATCGAGGGCGGCGTCGAGATCGAGGAGGTCGCCAGGACCAACCCTGACGCCGTCGCGAAGGTCTCGATCGACCCCGGCACCGGCGTGGACGACGCGAAGGCCGCAGAGATCGTCGCGGCCACGCGCTTCCCCGAGGACGTCGCCGACGAGGCCAAGGACGTCGTCAAGAAGCTGTGGGACGTCTTCGTCAAGGAGGACGCCTCGCTGGTCGAGGTGAACCCGCTGGTCCGTCTCGGTGACGGTCACCTCGAGGCGCTCGACGGCAAGGTCACCCTCGACGAGAACGCCGACTTCCGGCACGAGGACCATTCCCAGTTCGAGGACAAGGCCGCGGCCGACCCGCTCGAGGCCGAGGCCAAGGAGAAGGGCCTCAACTACGTCAAGCTCGACGGCGAGGTGGGCATCATCGGTAACGGTGCCGGGCTGGTCATGTCGACGCTCGACGTGGTGGCGTACGCCGGTGAGGCGCACAACAACGTCAAGCCCGCCAACTTCCTCGACATCGGTGGTGGCGCGTCGGCACAGGTGATGGCCAACGGCCTGCACATCATCCTGAACGACCCGCAGGTCAAGAGCGTCTTCGTGAACGTCTTCGGCGGCATCACCTCGTGCGACGCGGTCGCCGACGGCATCGTGCACGCGCTCGAGCTGCTCGGTGACGAGGCGAACAAGCCGCTCGTCGTACGCCTCGACGGCAACAACGTCGAGGAGGGTCGTCGCATCCTCAACGACGCGAACCACCCGCTGGTGACGATGGTCGACACGATGGACGGTGCGGCTGACCGCGCCGCCGAGCTGGCAGCTAAGTGAGGGTCTGAACAAATGGCAATCTTCCTCAACGAGAACAGCAAGGTCGTCGTCCAGGGCATGACCGGCTCGGAGGGCCGCAAGCACACGCAGCGGATGCTCAACTCCGGCACCACGATCGTGGGCGGCGTGAACCCGAAGAAGGCCGGCGAGAGCGTCGACTTCGAAGGTACGTCGATCCCGGTCTTCGGCTCGGTCCAGGACGCCATGGAGAAGACCGGCGCCGACGTGTCGGTGGTGTTCGTGCCGCCGGCAGGGACCAAGGGCGCGGTCATCGAGGCTGTCGACGCGGGCATGCCGCTCGTCGTCGTCATCACCGAGGGCGTCCCGGTGCACGACACCGCCGAGTTCTTCGCCTACGCGCAGGCCAAGGGCACCACGCGGATCGTCGGGCCGAACTGCCCCGGCCTGATCAGCCCCGGCAAGTCCAACGCCGGCATCATCCCGGCCGACATCACCAAGGGTGGTCGCGTCGGTCTCGTGTCGAAGTCGGGCACGCTGACCTACCAGATGATGTACGAGCTGCGTGACTTCGGCTTCTCCTCGGCCGTCGGTATCGGCGGTGACCCCATCATCGGCACCACGCACATCGACTGCCTGCAGGCGTTCCAGGACGACCCGGAGACGGACGCGATCGTGATGATCGGCGAGATCGGCGGCGACGCCGAGGAGCGTGCCGCGGCGTACATCGGTGAGCACATCACCAAGCCTGTCGTCGGCTACGTCGCCGGCTTCACCGCGCCCGAAGGCAAGACCATGGGCCACGCCGGCGCCATCGTGTCGGGCTCGTCGGGCACGGCGCAGGCCAAGAAGGAAGCACTCGAGGCAGTGGGCGTGAAGGTCGGCAAGACGCCGTCCGCGACCGCCCAGCTGATGCGCGAGATCCTGCAGAACCTGTAACCGCATCGAGTGACGACGAAGGCCTCCGGGAAATGTCCCGGAGGCCTTCGCTGTGCCCAGGGGCGTCAGGTCACGAG
>JBFIWG010000123.1:0-8887 GCA_041606495.1 Nocardioidaceae bacterium | reverse complement strand
CCGTTCAGCCGCGGGTTCTGCCCCGTTCAGCCGCGGGTTCTGCCCCGTTCAGCCGCGGGTTCTGCCCCGTTGAGCCGCGGGTTCTGCCGCGGAAGCGTTGCCCGGTTCATCCCGATAGGCTGCCTTCGCCCGGTACGCCGATGTGGCCGAGCGCCGAACTCCAGGGGGAATCATGAACGTGTCCAGGCGAACCATCACCATCCTCGTCGCAGCGACTGCTGTCGTCGCGGTCTTCGCCGCGGGCTTCGCGCTCGGCCGCACGACCGGGGACGAGCTCAGCGCCGAGACCCGCGCGTGCCGCGTGTTCGACCTCGCCTCCTCCCGCCTCGAGGCGGCCGCCGTTACACCGACCAGTCGCGGCTACTTCACGCCGACCGTCGTGGAGTCCTGGCGGCAGCAGACCGCGAGGATCGACGCCGTGGTGTCAACCGACGGTCTCGAGGAGCCCGTCTTCAGCGCCCTGCGGGACGTCGGCAACGCGTACGCTGCCACCACGGCCACGGCCGATAGCTACATGGACGCCGACTCCTGGAACGCCGGGCGCATCAAGAGGGTCCTTGCGGACAACGCTGAGGCGGAGTTCAAGGCGGCGAAGATCTGCGGCGAAGTCACGGCCTGAAGCCGACTGCGCCCAGGACCTAGTCCCGACGCAAGTCGAACACAGGGCGCGGACCTAGGCTGCTCGATGTGAACCGTCCCCTGCTCCCAGTCGCCGCCGTGGCCACGACCCTGGTTCTGTGGGCCTCGGCGTTCGTGGCGATCCGTCACCTCGGGCCCGACGTACCTGCTGGCGCCCTGTCACTCGGACGCCTGCTCGTCGGCTCCGTCGCGCTCGGCATCGTCCTACTGGTCATGCGCACGCCGCGACGCCCGACCCTGCGCGACGTGCCGGGACTCGTTGTGATCGGCGTGCTCTGGTACGCGATCTACAACGTCGCCCTCAACGCCTCGGAGACGCGGATCGACGCCGGTACGGCGAGCATCCTGATCCAGGTCGCGCCGATCCTGATGACGATCCTGGCCGTGTTCTTCCTGCACGAGAAGCCCTCGCGGTACGTCGGACCGGGGCTCGCGATCGCGTTCGCAGGGGTCGCGATCATTGCCTTCGCGACGTCGGCAGACGCCAAGCACGACTGGCTCGGCGTCGTACTCGCCCTTCTCGCCGCCGCGGCGTACGCCGTCAGCATGATCGTGCAGAAGCCGCTGATGGTCCGGCTGCCCGCGATCTGGGTGACCTGGTCGGCCTGCACGGTGGGCGCCGTGGCCTGCCTGCCGTTCGCCGGGGATCTCGTCGAAGCCTCCCGGACCGCGCCGGCAAGCTCGATGTGGTGGCTGGTGTACCTGGGCATCTTCCCGACGGCCATCGCCTTCACCACGTGGGCGTTCGCGCTCTCGCACATGAACGCGTCCAGCCTCGGCAACACGACGTACCTCGTCCCACCGCTGACCGTCCTGATGGGCTGGCTGTTCCTCGGCGAGGTGCCGCCGGCGCTGGCGTACGTCGGGGGCGCCCTGTGCCTGGCGGGCGTGGCGCTGACTCGCCGCAAGCCGAAGCCGCGGCCCGATCCGGCGGCACCGCAGGAAGCGCGGCTCAACACGGCCTAACCCGCGGCTCAACGGGGCAGAACCCCCGGCTCAACGGGGCAGAACCCCCGGCTCAACGGGGGAGGTCGGCGTCCTTCTCCAGCCAGCCACGGAAGGCCTCGAGGTTCGCGGTCGACTCACCCCGGGACTTGCGCCACTCCCACTCCTTGCGGATCGACGAGGCGAACCCGAGCTCAAGAATGGTGTTGAACGAGGAGTCGGCGTAGGAGAGCACCGCGCCGAGCAGCCGGTCGATCTCCTCCGGCGTGACCGAGGACAGCGGCAGCCGCCCGTCGAGGTAGATGTCCCCGAGGTGGTCGACGGCGAACGCGACGCCGTACATCTTCAGGTTCCGCTCCAGCAGCCAGCGGTAGACCCGCTCGTGGTTCTCATCGGGATGCCGCGCGACGAACGCGTGCACCCCCAGGGCATGGGAGCCGACGTCGAACCGGCACGGCGTCTGCAGCTTCTTCTCGCCGGGGAGGACCACGGTGAAGATGCCGTCCTGGATCTCCTTCCACTCCAGCTCGTGGTCGGTGAACGCCTTGCGGAGGGTCTCGGCGGCGGCTTCGCGTTCGGTCACGCGTGCATCTCCTGGAGGTCGGTGCGCATCGCAGCGCTGGCCTGGCGGTACACCTCCACCGTACGTTCCGCGGTTCGTTCCCAGGCAAAGTTGGCGGCCTGTCGCAGCGCCCCCTCGGCGAGTCGCTCGCGCAGCGCCGGCTGCCCGATCACCCGCTCGATGGCGCGGGCGTAGTCGGTCGGGTCGTGCCCCTCCACGAGCAGTCCCGAGTGCCCGTCGCGTACGACGGTCGCCAGCCCGCCCACTGCGGCGGCCACCACCGGCGTACCGGCGGCCTGTGCCTCGACCGCGACCAGGCCGAAGGACTCGTTGTACGACGGGACGCAGACCAGCGTGGCCGCGGCGTACCAGTCGACGAGGGTGGACTGCGCGACCGGCGGGATGAACCGGACCACGTCCTGCAGGCCCAGCGCGGACGCCAGCTGGGCCAGCGACTCGGGATGCTCGAGGCCGCTGCCGGACGGTCCGCCGACGACGGGGACCACCAACCGCGACCGCAGCGAGGGGTCCCGCTCCAGCAGGGCGGCGACCGCGTGCAGCAGCACGTCCGGGGCCTTCAGCGGCTGGATCCGCCCGGCGAACATCAGCACGTGCGCGTCGGTGGGGAGCCCGAGCCGGGCCCGGGCGGCGGCCTGGCCGACCGGGCGGAACACGTCGAGGTCCACACCGGGGTGGACCACCTCCACCCGACCGGGGTCGGCGTCGTAGAGGTTGATCAGCTGCTTGGCCTCGATGTCGGTGTTGGCGATCAGCATGTCAGAGGCCTCGACGACCTGCTCCTCACCGATCACCCGGGCGGCCGGCTCAGGGGTGTCCCCCACCGCCAGCGCCTCGTTCTTGACCTTCGCCATGGTGTGCATCGAGTGCGCGAGCGGGACGCTCCACCGGTCGCGGACCAGCGCGCCGACCTGGCCGGAGAGCCAGTAGTGGCTGTGGATCAGGTCGTACCAGCCCTGCTCGTGGCCGGCCTCGGCGCGCAGCACCTCACGGGCGAACGTGCACAGCTGGCCGGGAAGCTCGCCCTTGCTGAGCCCCTCGAAGGGGCCGGCGTGGACGTGGTGCACGTGCACGCCCGGGACCGCCTCGACGACCGGGGGAAGCTTCGAGGAGGTGGCTCGCGTGTAGATCTCGACCGCGATGTTGCGCTGGGCAAGCCGCTTGGACAGCTCGATGACGTAGACGTTCATCCCGCCCGCGTCCCCGGTCCCCGGCTGGTCCAGCGGGGACGTGTGCAGGCTGATCATGGCAACGCGGCCGTGAGCCGGCCGCGGCGGTTGCACTGCTGCTGTCTTCAAGTGGGAGTACCTCCGATGGTCCAACCACCGGTCCTTGGAAGTTATTTCCCCGAGTACCCGGTTTTGCCCGGCCTCAACCCACGAACGACGTACGGCGTGGCGCGCTCGACGAGCTGCCAGAGCAGGATCCCGCCGAGCAGGGAGAGCAGCGTGGCCAGGACCGGGATCCGGTCCTCCAGGTGCGGGTAGATCTGCCAGTGCGCCAGGTAGATGTACAGCGACGCGCTGGCCAGCACCCCCGAGACCCGGGCCAGCTGGTGCGGCACCCGTATCGAACGGACCCAGACCAGGAGCAGGAGCCCGACCACGACCACCGCGTCGCGGGTCACGTCACCGAAGAAGCCGGGCACGGTCGCGACGACGACCGCGGAGACCAGCAGCCGGTGCCAGGAGGTGGGCGCCTTGACCGCGGCCCAGCCCAGCGCGAACAGCCAGAACACGACGTTCGCGCGGTGGATCACGTCGCCGCCGAGCAGCGTGACGACCTCGTAGCGGGTCAGCAGCCCGAGCCCGGCCAGCATCATCGGCAGCCAGAACGACCAGCGCCGCTCGATCTTGTCCACCACCGGCAGCGCCATCACCAGGGTGAGCGCCAGCAGCGTGTAGACCAGTGCCTCGATGAACCAGTAGTGCCACTCGGTCGTCCAGGTCCGCGACCCGAGCACGCCGTTGAGCAGCAGCGCGTTCTGCCAGGAGTACTGCGTCTGGATCGCGGCCACCACGCTCAGCCAGAGGACGGACGGTACGACGATGCGCCCGATGCTCGCGGCGAGATGGCGCAGCCGGTCCATGCGGGGCGCGTCGGTGAGGTGGAACCGGCCGAAGTTGAAGCCGGCCACCCCGAGCAGGACGTGCGCGCCGCCCATCAGCATGAACAGGTTCGCGTGCGAGCCGACGATCAGCACGATCGCGACGGCCCGCAGCAGCACGTTGGTCTCCAGGGACCGGAACCCCTTCCACCGGCGCCGCGTGGACGGACGCAGCTCACCGATGGGGGTCACGTGCCAGTTCGGCGGCAGGTGGCCAAGCGCCTGCTCGAGCCGGATCGACATCTCCACGTAGGACAACGAGTCACCCTCGAGGCTCACGAACGTGTCGTCGTCGGTGACCTGCTCGCGGCCGAGGATCTGGCCGAACAGGGCGCACAGGTCCGTCGTACCGGCCGGGGTGTCCGTGGGCGCCGTCGCGGCGGGCTTCGAGCGGGCCAGCGTGACGACCGCGCGGTAGTCCGGCTTGCCGGTCGCGAGACGGGGCAGCTCATCCAGGGCGAGCACGTGCACGGCGCCGGCCGGCAGCCCGAGCTGCTGCTTGGCGATGGCGCGGACCTGGTCGGTGCGGCTCGGGGACGTGGTCGCCACGATCAGCGAGCCGTCGCCGTCGGCGCAGGCCACCGTCAGCCCGGCAGTCTCGTAGACCGTCTCCACCTGGTCGAGGTCCACGCGCAGCCCGAAGATCTTCGCGAAGCGGTTGCGCCGACCGACGATCTCGTACATCCCGTCCTCACGGCGGCGGGCGACGTCGCCGGTGTGCAGGTCGGTGACGTCACGCCCTCGCGCCAGGTCGGCGGGCGTCTCGGCGTACCCGAGCATGACGTTCGCACCCGAGTAGACGAGCTCGCCGACCGCGACCGTGCCGTCGTCGGCAGCCCGGTCGAGGGGAAGCTCCGGCAGCGGCTCGAGGTGGAAGGAGCCGCCGGGGACCGGGACGCCGATCGAGGTGGGGGCGGCCTGCGCGAGGTCGGGCGGCAGGTAGGCCATCCGGGCGGTCGCCTCGGTCTGGCCGTACATCACGAACAGGTCCCACCCGCGACGTTGGCCGAGCTCGGCGTACCGCTGCACGTCGGCGGGGGCGAGCCGGCCGCCGGCCTGGGTGAGGTAGCGCAGCGAGGGCAGGTTCATCCGGTCGAAGCCGACCCGGTCGAGGAGGTCGAAGGTGTACGGCACGCCCGCGAACGTGGTGACGCCGTGGGCGCGGACCTGGTCCCAGAAGCACGCGTCGACGACGGAGAGGTCGGTGAGCAGCAGCGACGCCCCGGACAGGAGATGGCTGTTGATCACCGAGAGGCCGTAGCAGTAGTGCATCGGCAACGTGGTCGCGGCGACGTCGCTGGGCCGGATGCCGAGGTAGGAGGCGATGGACTCGGCGTTGGCCTGGACGTTCTCGCGGGACAGGCGGACCAGCTTCGGCGAGCCGGTGGAGCCGGACGTGGAGAGGAGCAGGGCCAGGTCGGGGTGCAGGTCGTGCGCGGTGCCGGAGCGGCGCTCGACGAGGTCGTGGTCCGCGAAGACCACGTCGGGGTCGTAGGCCGCCTCGACGGCCGCGACGTTGCCCGGGTTGTCGCCGGGCACGAGGATCACCGGGTGCCCGCCGGACAGAGCGGCCAGGTAGGTGACGATCGGCTCGACGGCATTGGCGCCGGCCACGAGGACCAGCCGCCGCGTCGTACCCAGGGTCTCGGCGACCTCAGCGACCCTGGAGGCCAGCGCCGCGTAGGAGACGACCTCTTTCGGGGTGACCAGAGCGGCCCGGTCGCCGAAGGACTCCAACCGAGCGACGAAGGGCACCGACAGGTCGGTAAGGGCAGGTCGCACCGGAGAAGGATATTAGGTAAGCCTTACCTTCGGCAAAGTGACAAGGCGCACTGTCTAGCGCGAGGCGCGTCGACCCTTGGGCTCGGCTGCCCGCCGGCCGGGTGGGGTCGCGACCCGGCGACCAGGTGTCGGTGGGGTCCTGCGGGTCCTGGCCGCGGGGGGTTCGGAGCGGGTACGGCGGAGGGCGAGCACAGCCCACACGAGCCCGACGAGCGTGCCGAGAAGGGCGGCGAGCCAGTCCGACGCGAGCGCCTCAGCGAGCGCCGCCCAGACCGTGGCGACCAGTGCCGGGAGCGCTGCCGAGACGAGCACGCGCAGCCAGACCGGCGCGGTGGCGACGAGCGAGTAGCCGCTCAACGCCAGGGCGATGGCGAACATCGCGTAGCCGGACCACAGGGCCGCGTCGGCGAGCGTGCTGTCCGCGGCGGTCTCGCCCCAGATGAGCACCGTCCGCACCAGCCAGGCCGCGGCGCCGACAAGGGCGGCGAAGGCGGCGATCCGGCTGGGAGTCATGCCGTGCATGATGCGTGGGCCGAACCGAGGTTGTAAAACATCGCAGGTCAGAGGACGGTTTCGCGGGACGGAATCCGGGTGCTCGCGGTCACAGTGGAACAATCGCGCCATGTCCAGCACCAAGACCGCCGTCGTCACCGGAGCCAGCAGCGGGATCGGCGAGGCGACAGCCCGTCGGCTCGCCCAGGAGGGCTACCGGGTCGTCTGCGTCGCGCGCCGCGAGGACCGGATCGCCGCGTTGGCGTCGGAGATCGGGGGTACGGCGGTCCGCTGCGACGTGACCTCGACCGAGGACGTCACCGCCCTGGCCCGCACGGTGGGCGACCGGATCGACGTACTCGTGAACAACGCGGGTAGCGCCTTCGGCTCCGAACCCGTCGCATCCGCGGACCCCGAGGACTGGCGGCGGATGTTCGAGGTCAACGTGATCGGCGTGCTGAACGTGACCAAGGCGCTGCTGCCCGCGCTGATCGCGAGCGGGGACGGGGTGATCGTCAACGTCGGCTCGACCGCGGGGCGGATCGCCTACGAAGGCGGCGGCGGCTACACCGCGTCCAAGCACGGGACCCAGGTGCTCACCGAGACGCTGCGGCTGGAGCTGTGCGGGGAACCGGTCCGGGTCACCGAGATCGCCCCCGGCATGGTGAAGACCGAGGAGTTCTCGCTCAAGCGGTTCGGCGGGGACCGGGAGCAGTACGACGCGGTGTACGCCGGTGTCGCCGATCCGCTGGTCGCCGAGGACATCGCGGACGCGATCGGCTGGGTCGTGACCCGCCCCTCGCACGTGAACGTCGATGAGCTGGTGATCCGCCCGCGCGCCCAGGCCGCGCAGCACAAGGTGCACCGAGTCCTCCCCGACTAGCCCTCCGTTGAGCCGGGGGTTCTGCCGTCTTCAGCCGCAGGTTCTGCCGGGTTCAGCCGCAGGTTCTGCCGGGTTCAGCCGCAGGTTCTGCCGGGTTCAACCGCAGGTTCCGCCGCGGCACCGGGCGCAACCCGCGACTCAACGCGGCACAGGTCGCGACTCAACGCGGCAGAAGGCCCGGCTCAACGGAGGTCGTCGAGGACCAGGTGGGCCAGCCGGGACAGCTCGGGCGTGAGCGACTGCTCGGGCACGGTCACCTCTGCCGACCCACGGACGCAGAAGGAGTACACGAACCGGTCGGGCTGGGGAGGCTCCGGCGCGACGGCGGCGAAGTCGATGCGCTCCAGCAGCTGCTGCACCTCCGCGGCCCGGGGATCCTCCCCCGCTGACACCGCGCCGCGAACCGTCCGCCCGGCGAACCCGCCGGAGCGGGTCACCTTCACGAGCTCCTCCGCACCCTCGTCCGCAGGCCCCGTTCCCGGCGCGCTGGTCAACGGGTCCACCCCGACCTCCGCCCACGCCTGCGCCACGACGCCCTGCGCATCTCCGGCCGCGCCCAGGGTGGCCCGTGCGAACGCGGCGAAGTCGGAGTGCACGCCGACCGATTCGGAGGTGAGCGCGGCGTACCAGATCTGCCCCGCCCGCTCCCACGTCATGCCGCCGAGCCTCGTCGCCACCAGGTAGAAGGCTCGGTTGGGGATGCCGGAGTTGAGGTGCACCCCGCCGTTGTCGTGCGTCGTCACGACGAAGTCCGACATGTGCCCGACCTGCGGGTCGGAGCCGACCACGGGGTCGTCGTACGCCGTGCCCGGCGCCGCCATCGACCGCAACGCCCGCGCGTTGACCGTCGGCATGAAGATGCCCTCGCCGATCAGCCAGTCCGCGTCCGCCGCGGACTGACCCATCGTCCACTGCTTCACGCAGGCCGCGAACACGTCCGACATCGACTCGTTCAGCGCGCCCGGCTGGCCCTGGTAGGCGAAGCCGGAGGTGTACTGCGTCACCGCGTGCGTGAACTCGTGGGCGAGTACGTCGATGGGCTTGGTGAACCGGCCGAACACGCGCCCGTCGCCGTCACCGAACACCAGCTGTCGCCCGTCCCAGAAGGCGTTGTCGTAGTTCTTCTCGAAGTGCACCGTCGCCACGACCGGGGCGCCGCGTCCGTCGTACGAGTCACGCCCGAACATCCCCCGGAAGAGCGCCATCGACGCCTCGACCCCGACGTACGCCTCGTCGACGGCCAGGTCCCCCGACACCGGCTCGCCAGCGCTGCGGACGGGTCGGCCGGGCAGGTCCGAGCCGTGGTCGGCAGTGAAGATCGTCCAGGCATCCTGCTCGGCCTCGACGAACGACGGCGTCGCACCGTGGATCACCGGTGGCGGCGTGAGGCGCCGCTCCCGCAGGTTGTGGTCGATCGCCAGCGTCTCCTGGCAGGTCCGCGCGGCAACGGTGTCGGTGT
>JBFIWG010000122.1:0-8887 GCA_041606495.1 Nocardioidaceae bacterium | reverse complement strand
TCCAGCGGCGGATTCTCTACACGATGGCCGACATGAACCTCCGGCCCGACCGCGGACACGTCAAGAGCGCCCGCGTCGTGGGTGAGGTGATGGGTCGCCTCCACCCGCACGGCGACGGCGCGATCTACGACGCACTGGTCCGGATGGTGCAGCCGTGGTCGATGCGGGTCCCGCTCGTCGACGGCCACGGCAACTTCGGCTCGCCCGACGACCCGCCCGCGGCGATGCGGTACACCGAGTGCCGGATGGCGCCGGCCGCGATGCCGATGACGGTCTCCATCGACGAGGAGACCGTCGACTTCAAGCCCAACTACGACAGCCGTGAGCTGGAGCCGTCGGTGCTCCCGGCGGCAATCCCGAACCTGATCGTGAACGGCGCGACCGGTATCGCGGTCGGCATGGCCACCAACATCGCCCCGCACAACCTGGTCGAGGTGGTGCAGGCTCTGCGGCACCTGATCACCCACCCCAAGGCCGGCCTGGACGACCTGATGCGGTTCATCCCCGGGCCGGACCTGCCCACCGGCGGCAAGATCGTCGGCCTGGACGGCATCCGGGACGCCTACGAGGCCGGTCGCGGCTCCTTCAAGATGCGCGCCACCGCCCGGGTCGAGAGCGTCACGCCGCGCCGCAAGGGCATCGTGGTGACCGAGCTGCCGTACGGCGTGGGTCCGGAGAAGGTCATCGAGCGGATCAAGACGCTCGTGCAGGCCAAGAAGCTGCAGGGGATCGCCGACGTCAAGGATCTCACCGACCGCGACAAGGGCCTCCGGCTGGTGATCGAGGTCAAGAACGGCTTCCACCCCGAGGCGCTCCTGGAGCAGCTGTACAAGCAGACCCCGATGGAGGACTCCTTCGGCATCAACGCGGTGTGCCTGGTCGACGGGCAGCCGCGCACGCTCGGCCTGAAGGAGATGCTCGAGGTCTACCTGGGCCACCGGTTCGACGTGGTGCGCCGCCGCTCGACGTACCGCCGCGGCAAGGCCGCCGACGAGCTGCACCTCGTCGAGGGCCTGCTGATCGCGATCCTGGACATCGACGAGGTGATCCAGCTGATCCGCACCAGCGAGAACGCCGGCGAGGCCAAGGAGCGGCTGATGCAGGTCTTCGACCTCAGCGACGTCCAGGCGACCTACATCCTCGACATGGCGCTGCGCAGGCTCACGAAGTACTCCCGGATCGAGCTGGAGAACCGCAAGTCCGAGCTGGAGAAGACCATCGCCGAGCTGGACGCGATCCTGGAGGACGACAAGCTGCTCCGCAAGGTCGTCTCCGACGAGCTGGCCGAGGTCGCCAAGACCTACGGCACGCCGCGGCGCACGGTGCTGCTGGAGTCCGCCGGCCAGCCGGTCTCGTCCTCGGTGCCGCTCGAGGTGGCCGACGACCCGTGCCTGGTCTACCTGTCCTCGACCGGGCTCCTGGCCCGCACCAACGGTGTCGAGGAGCCGGGCAGCGGCGGCAGCCGGAGCAAGCACGACGTGATCGTGGCGGCGGTGGAGACCACCGCCCGCGGCCAGGTCGGCGCCGTCACCAACCTGGGCCGGCTGGTCAAGCTCGACGTCCTCGACCTGCCCACCCTGCCCTCGACGGCGAACGCCCCGCACCTGCAAGGTGGTGCGCCGGTCAGCGAGTTCCTGTCCCTGGAGGCCGGCGAGCGCGTACTCACCCTGGCCTCCTTCGACACCGACTCCCCCGGCCTCGCGCTCGGCACCCGGGACGGCGTGGTGAAGCGGGTCAACCAGGAGTACCTCAGCAACAAGGAGGACTGGGAGGTGATCCGGCTCGGCGACGGCGACGAGGTCGTCGGCGCGGTCGAGCTCACCACCGGTGAGGAGACCTTGTGCTTCGTGACCTCGGACGCGCAGCTGCTGCACTTCGCGGCCGGCGGGGTGCGACCGCAGGGTCGCTCAGGCGGCGGTGTCGCCGGCGTGCGGGTGGGCGCCGGTGAGCGGGTGGTGTTCTTCGGAGCGTTCACCCCGAACGACGAGGCCGTCGTGGTGACCTCGTCGGGCTCGAGCACGGCCCTGCCCGGGACCGAGCCGGGATCGGTCAAGGTCGCCCCGTTCTCGGAGTACCCCGCCAAGGGCCGCGGCACCGGCGGCGTCCGCTGCCACCGGTTCCTCAAGGGCGAGGACACCCTGGTCCTGGCCTGGGCCGGGATCGGACCCGCGCGGGCAGCAGCCTCCAGCGGCGCCCCGGTCGACCTGCCCGACGCGACCGGTCGTCGTGACGGTTCCGGGGTGCCCGGCTCGCAGCCGATCAGCGCCTGCTCCTCGCCTGTGACCGCCCTGGTCGCGGTCACCGCTTCAGCTGACGTGAAAGGCTGACCGCATGAAGTCCCTTCGCACCCGACTCCTGATCGCCGGCGCGCTCACCGCCACCCTCGCCATGACCGGATGCTCAGCCGGCTCCGGTGAGGCGGAGCTGACGCCCGAGGAGGTTCTCGCGGCCGCCAAGACCGAGCTCGACGAGACCTCGGGCGTGCACATCGTGCTGTCCACGGAGAAGCTGCCGGGCGAGATCAACGGCATCCTCAACGCCGAGGGCGTCGGGACCCATGCCCCTGCCTTCGAGGGCGCTCTGAAGATCGCCACCGGCGGGATCACCGCCGACGTGGACGTGGTCGCCGTCGACGGCACGGTCTACGCCAAGCTGCCGTTCACACAGAAGTTCGTGGAGATCGAGGCGTCGGAGTACAACGCTCCCGACCCGGCCACGCTGATGGAGACCGAGGGCGGACTGTCGGCACTGCTGACCGCCGCCGAGGACGTCACCGAGGGTGAGCCGACCCGCAGCGGAGAGCTGGTGCTCACCGAGTACACCGGCACCGTGCCCGGCTCCGCGGTCGCGGCCGTCATCCCGAGCGCCTCCGCGGAGAGCGACTTCGACGCCACGTTCACCATCGCCGAGGACAACCGGCTCAACGAGGCCACGCTGACCGGGCCCTTCTACCCCGGCGCGGACGACGTGACCTACACGATCACCTTCGACGAGTACGGCTCCGACCCGGACATCACCGCCCCGTGAGTCCGGACGCGGGCGGCACCGACTCCGGGGTGCCGACCCGGGGCGCCCGGCTGCTTCTCGGCCTGGCCGCGGTCGCCGTCGCGTTCGCCGCAGCGGACACCTACGTCGTGGTGCTCGCCCTGCCGGACATGATGTCCGACGTCGGCCTGGCCATCGACGAGCTGCAGCGGGGCGCACCGATCGTGTCCGGCTTCCTGCTCGGGTATGTCGCGATGCTGCCGCTGATCGGCCGGCTCGCGGACCTGCGGGGCCGTGTCCCGGTCCTGGTCGGGTCGCTCGTGCTCTTCGCCGTCGGCTCGCTGGTGACCGCTGCGGCGTACGACCTGCCGAGCATGGTGACCGGCAGGTTCCTGCAGGGCGTGGGAGGCGGTGGCCTCGTCCCGGCCACCCTGGCGCTGGTCGCCGACATGTACCCGCCGGCACGGCGCGGCGTCCCGCTCGGGGTCGTCGGTGCCGTTCAGGAGCTGGGCAGCGTGCTCGGGCCGTTGTACGGCGCCCTGGTGCTGGCCTTCGCCGGATGGCAGGCGATCTTCTGGCTCAACCTCGCGGTCGGCCTGGTCCTGGCCGCCGTCCTCCGCACCGGCGCCCACCGGGTCGCCCCCACGACGCTCGACCGCTCCGGAGTCGACCTGGTCGGCGCAGGGCTCGCGGTGCTCGGCCTGCTCCTGCTGACCCTGGTCATGCTGGAACCTCGCGCCCTGGCCAGCGACGTGGTGCTGGGCCTGGTGTTCGTACCGGTCGTGGGCGACACCCGCTGGCTAACGCCAGCCGCCCTCGCCCTTGCCGTGGTGGTGCTCGCGTCCGTCGTACGCGCCCTCGTCGCCGCCGCCCCGCTGGTCGACCTCCGCCGCTGGCGCCGAGTGGCGCGGGGCGCGGACCTGCTCGGAGCCGGACTTCTCGCCGCCACACTCAGCGGGATCATCCTCGCCTTCGCCACGGCCGACCCCGAGGTCCAGGTGTTCTCGCCGCTGGGTGGCTGGTTCCTCGTGATGGCTGGTGTCGCGAGCGTCGGCTTCTGGTGGCGCAACCGGCACGCGCCGGAGCCACTGGTGCCCCACGGCGTGTTCGCGGCCGCCCCCGCATGGGGCGCGCTGCTGGTCAGCTTCTTCGTCGGTGCCGCGCTGATCGCGGCACTCGTCGACATTCCGATCTTCGCCCGGATCACGGTCTTCCCCGACTCCCAGCTGTCGGCTGCCCTGGTCCTGCTGCGGCTGCTGGTGGCGCTGCCGGTCGGCGCCCTCCTCGGCGGCTACCTGGTACGCCGGGCCCCGGCCGGAGGAATCACCGCCGTCGGCATGGCGCTCACCAGCGCCGGCTTCGTGTGGATGGCGCAGTGGGGCGTGGACAGCCTGGACGAACCGGTGGCGACGGTCCCCCTGCTGATGGCGGGCCTGGGATTCGGGCTCGCCCTGGCCCCGGTGAACGCCGCCCTGCTCGCGGCGACGGCGCACGCGGTGCACGGTGTGGCCAGCGCCTTGCTCGTGGTGGCGAGAATGGTCGGCATGCTCGTCGGGATCTCCGCACTGACCACGATCGGCCTGCGCCGCTTCTACGCGGTCCAGGTCGACCTGCCCTCACCGGCGGAGGTCTGCGAGACCGGCACCCGGTGCGCGGCGTACGACGACCTGCTCCGCGAGGCGGGACTGGCGCAGCTGCAGACGATCTTCGCAGGCGCAGCCGTCTGCGCCGCCATCGCCGGTGTGCTCGCACTGGTCACGTTCCGTCGCGCCCGTACCCGTGGCGTCCCCACCTCCGAAGTCCTCAGGCAGGTCGTATGAGCACCGAGACGCCCTGCAGCATCGGCTCCGCCGCAGTGGGTGAGCAGCTCGCCGGCAGCGCACCGCTCGCGGTTGCCTGGGTGGCGCTGGAGCAGAACGGCCCGTGGGGGCCAAAGGCGTTCACCGACAGCCACCTCGACCCCGACGTGGGACGCAAGCTCGAGGCACTCGCCGCCGAGCACCAGGTCCGCCCCTGCCTGATCCGCTCCCCCGGCCGCCACGCCGACAAGCCGACGGCCGGGCCGCACCCGCGTCGGGTCCTGGTCGCGTTCACCCGTCCGGGTGCGACCTGGCTGCTCCACGGCCTGGTCGACGACCCGGCCGACGTGCTGGGCCTCGACTGGCCGGGGCTGCAGGAAGGAGACCTCGAGCGGGTACGCCGGTCACTCCCGACGCTCGAGCCGACCCGCCAGGCTCACCTGCTGGTGTGCACGAACGGCACACGTGACGTGTGCTGCGCGACCAAGGGCCGCCCCGTCGCGCAGGGCGTGTGCGAGGCGTTTCCCGACCGAGTGTGGGAGGTCACGCACACGTCGGGGCACCGGTTCGCGCCCACCGCGGCGCTCCTGCCCGCGGGCACCCTCCACGGCAGGCTTGCGGTCGCAGATGCCGTGGAGCTGGTGCACGCCGCCGACCGCGGCGAGACCGTGCTGGCCGGCAGCCGCGGCCGCTCGACGTGGCACCCGCCCGCACAGGTGGCCGAGCTGGCTGTCCGCGAGACGACCGGTGAGCTGTCCCTCGACGTCCTGCACGTGTCCGGCCATGAGGCCACCGGCGAGCATGCCTGGGTCACCGACATCGGTCACGTCGACGGCCGTACCTGGCGGGTGGTGACCGAGTCGCGGGAGTCCGACGTACAACGGGCAGAGTCCTGCGGGAAGGCCCTCAAGCCCCTCACCTACTTCACCACCCTCCTCCCCCGTTGAGCCGGGGGTTCTGCCCCGTTCAGCCGGGGGTTCTGCCGCGCGTCGGGGTGGGACCCGGTTCCGGGCGGCAAGACAGTTCGCTAATCTGCGGGCTGTGACCCAAGACTTCGACGACCTCATCGAGGCGAACCGCAAGTTCGCCTCTTCCTTCGAGCTCAGCGACTTCGACGGAGTCGCACATGCGGGTGTCGCGGTGGTGACCTGCATGGACTCCCGGATCGACCCGCTCGGCATGCTCGGGCTGAAGCCGGGTGATGCGAAGATCTTCCGGAACCCCGGCGGTCGGGTCACACCTCAGGCGCTCGAGGCGCTGGTGCTCGGCGCCCACCTGCTCAACGTGCAGCGGATTCTGGTCGTCCCACACACCCGGTGCGCCATGGCGTCGAACACCGAGCAGGAGCTGCGCACCAAGATCAGCGAGTCGAGCGGCCAGGACGCCTCGTGGCAGTCCTTCGGCGTCATCGACGACCAGGTCGCCCGGCTGCACGAAGACGTACAGAAAGTGCGCTCCCACCCGCTGATCCCCGACACGGTTGCCGTCGGCGGGTTCTTGTACGACGTCGACACCGGCCTGATCGACCAGAAGTTCTGAGCCCGCGAGCTCAGGCGTCGATCGCCTCGGCGTCCACCTCGTAGGCGCCCTGCACGATGAACTCCTTGCGCGGCGCCACGTCTGAGCCCATCAGCAGCTCGAACACGCTCGCTGCGGCATCGGCGTCATCCACGCCGATCCGGCGCAGGGTCCGGTGCCGCGGGTCCATCGTGGTCTCCGCGAGCTGGTCGGCATCCATCTCACCCAGACCCTTGTAGCGCTGGATCGGCTCCTTCCAGCGCACCCCCTTCTTGCTGAGCTCCGCGAGCTTCCGCTGCAGGTCGGGGTCGGAGTAGGTGTAGACGTACTTGTCCATCCCCTTCTTCGGGTTGGACAGCTCGATGCGGTGCAGCGGGGGTACGGCGGTGAAGACACGCCCCTGCGTGATGAGGTCGGGCATGTACTTGAAGAACAACGTGGTCAGCAGGCAACGGATGTGCGCACCGTCGGAGTCCGCGTCGGCCATGAAGATGATCCGGCCGTAGCGTGCGGCGTCGATGTCGAAGGTTCGGCCCGAGCCGGCGCCGACGACCTGGATGATCGACGCGCACTCGGCGTTCTTGAGCATGTCGCCGACCGACGCCTTCTGGACGTTGAGGATCTTGCCGCGGATCGGCAGCAGCGCCTGGAACTCGGAGTTCCGGGCGAGCTTGGCCGTGCCGAGCGCGGAGTCTCCCTCGACGATGAACAGCTCGCTCTTCTCCACGTCGTTGGAGCGGCAGTCGGCGAGCTTGGCGGGCAGGGCGCTCGACTCCAGTGCATTCTTGCGGCGCTGGGTCTCCTTGTGCTGCCGCGCGGCGATGCGAGTGCGAGAGGCCGAGACGACCTTCTCCATCACGAGCTTCGCCTGGGCCTTCTCGGCCCGCTTGGTCGAGGTGAGGAACTTCTTCAGCTCGCCCGAGACCACCTTGGCGACGATCCGCCGGGCAGCCGGTGTGCCGAGGACCTCCTTGGTCTGTCCCTCGAACTGCGGCTCGGCCAGCCGGACGGTGACGACGGACGTGAGGCCCTCGAGCACGTCGTCCTTGATCACGTCGACGTCGCCGTTCTTGAGCAGGCGGGACGCCCGCAGAACCTCGTTGAAAGTCTTGGTGAGCGCTGACTCGAACCCCGACACGTGGGTGCCGCCCTTGGGCGTGGCGATCACGTTGACGAACGAGCGCATCTCGGTCTCGTAGCCGGTCCCCCAGCGAATCGCCACGTCCACCATCAGGTCCCGCTCGACGTCCTGCGGGGTCATGTGACCGTTGTCGTCGAGCAGCGGCACGGTCTCGGTGAACTTCTCGTGACCCTCGAGCCGCAGGATGTCACTGACGGCCTCGTCGGCCGCGAGGAAGTCGCAGAACTCGGTGATGCCGCCGTCGTGGCGGAAGCTCTCCTCCCGCGGCTCGTCACCGCGCAGGTCGCGGATCACCAGCTCCAGGCCGGGCACGATGAACGACGTCTGCCGGGCACGGGTGACCAGCTCGTCGTACGTGAACGTGGCGTCGGCGGTGAAGATCTGCCGATCCGGCCAGAACCGGATACGCGTCCCGGTCACGCCCTTCTTGACGCGGCCTCCCTTGTGCAACCCCGACTGGGGGGTGAACTTGCCGCCGGGTCCGTCGCCGTCGAACACGCCCGGCACACCCCGCTGGAAGGACATGCCCTGCGTGGCCGGGGACCGGTCGACCTCGACGTCGAGACGGGCGGACAAGGCGTTCACGACGGATGAGCCGACGCCGTGCAACCCACCGGTGGCGACGTACGAGCCGCCGCCGAACTTGCCGCCGGCGTGGAGCTTGGTGAAGACGACCTCGACCCCCGAGAGCCCGGTCTTGGGCTCCTTGTCGACCGGGATGCCGCGACCGTTGTCGTGGACCTCGGCGGAGCCGTCGGGGTGCAAGGTCACGTCGATCTTCGTGCAGAAGCCGCCCAGCGCCTCGTCAACCGCGTTGTCGATGATCTCCCAGACGCAGTGCATGAGGCCGCGGGTGTCGGTGGACCCGATGTACATGCCCGGCCGCTTGCGCACGGCTTCGAGCCCCTCGAGAACGAGGAGGTGGTGGGCGTTGTACGCGTTGTCGATCTTGGTCCCTCCGGCGGTGCGGGCTGGCACGTGACTCCTTGAGAAAAGGCGAACGATGTCGTCGGCGGCCAATCTACCTGCGACACGCCCAGCCACCGGAAACGCCACGCCTACCACGAATGTGAGCCGTCAGGCGCGAACATGTCGGAGAAGTCACAATGCGACAACGGTCCACACGGGGGATTCGGGAATGGCAACCAAATCGGACCAAGCCGCGTCAGACTTGTAAGCGAACAGCAAGTGTGGAGGGTCACCCAGATCTCACGAGGGGAACCCCTCACGGACGGGAATCACCAGCCGTGATTGGATGTTGTGTCAGCGAAGCGGCCACGATTGGACCCCGGTAAAACGGGGAACAAGCAAACCAGACGGGTCGTTGAGTAGGACACCGAGCAAGGAAATGAGGTCTCAAGTGACCACTGCAGTTGCCCCCAGTACACAGCTGACCGCTGTGGACCGCTGCGACCGTTGCGGCGCCCAGGCCTACCTGCGCGTC
>JBFIWG010000121.1:0-8893 GCA_041606495.1 Nocardioidaceae bacterium | reverse complement strand
GTCGAGCGCGACGGGATCGTGCAGCCGGCCCCGGCGCCGAGGTTCTCGCGAACGGGAGCCACGCTGGGGTCGGGACCGAGCATGCCCGGCGGCCAGACCCGATCGGCGCTGGCGGCCTGGGGCATCGAGGACGTCGACGCCCTGATCGACGGCGGGGTCGTGACCCAGGGCTGATCCGGCCTCGCGGATGGGTAGATCTACCGATGCGCACAGGGGTGCCCAGGAGGGACGATGGTTGCATCGGACGGGAGAGGAGCACCCGATGTCCACCACTGCCGCTTCCACAGCTACCCATGTCATCGCGCCCGATGGGACCAAGATCGCCGTCTTCGTGTCAGGGACGGGACGTCCGCTCGTGGTCGTCCCGGGCACGACCTCGGACCACACCACCTGGCGCCTGGTCCTCCCACTGCTCCAGCAGCACCTGAGCGTCCATGCCGTGGACCGCCGCGGCCGAGGCGAGAGCGGCGACGGCCCCGACTACTCCCTTTCGCAGGAGTACGCCGACATCGCAGCCGTCGTCGATGCTGCCGCTGACGCGTTCGGCGGACCGGTCGACCTGCTCGGTCACTCCTTCGGGGGCAATGTCGCGTTCGGCGTCGCAATGTCGACCGGCAACCTTCGGCGCCTCGTGCTCTACGAGGGCTGGCCGGTGCCGAACATCGAGCACCGCACGCTCGACCCCGACACCATGCGTGAGCTCGACGCCCTGTTGGCGCAAGGTCATCGCGAGCGGCTGCTCGAGGTCTTCTACCGCGACGTCGTGCGGTTGTCCGAGGAGGACATCGGCGGCCTCAAGGCCGCGCCGACCTGGCCCGCCCGAGTTGCCGCAGCCGACACCGTCCCGCGGGAGCTCCGCGCCTTCGCAGACCAGGCCTTCGATCCCGAGCAGGCGGCCCGCATCGACGTTCCCGTGCTGCTGCTCGTGGGCAGCGAGAGCCCGCCGGAAATCTCCGCCGACCCGGACGTGGTGGCCGCCGCACTACCCGACGCCAGGATCCGGGTCCTCGACGGGCAGGCACACATGGCGCAGCTGACCGCACCCGAGCTCTTCGCTGCGGAGGTGCTCGCATTCCTTCGGGAGTGAGGATCAGCGGCTCCGACGCGCGATCTGCTCGCGCTTGGTCTCGTTCACGGCGCTCTCGTACGCCGCGACCAGCGCCGCGACCGTGACCGGCTTGAACTTCTCCACCATCTGGCGCAGCTGCTCGGGCGAGGCGCCGGTCTCCTTGTAGGCCGGCCACACCTGGGTCCGGAACAGCGCCGTGAGCTCGTCGGCGATGGCCCGGCCGTGCGCGGTGAAGATGTCCTGGGCGGCAAGGGCGGTGTCGAACGGCAGCCCCAGGTCGAGCAGCGACACGCCGACCGACAGGTGCGCGACCGCGACTTCGAACTTCCCCTGCTTGGTGGGGAACACGATGCCCAGCGCGTTCAGGGTGTCCAGGTCGTCCTCCGACAGGGCGCGACCGGCACGACGGTCCAGCTCCTTGCGGGTGAGCGTCTCGGGCAGCTCGGCCATCCAGGGAGCGAGCAGGGTGCGGTGCAGCGCGATCGTCTCCGGGCTGGCGGCGGCGGGGATCCTCCGCATGTAGCCCTCGATCGCGGCCAACGTGAACCCGTGCGCCTGCAGCTCGCGGACCAGCTCCAGCCGGACCACGTGGTCGGCGGAGTAGTAGCCCGAGCGGCCGCGCCGCACGGGCGGCGGCACCAGTCCCTTGGTGGTGTAGAACCGCACGTTCCGGACACTCATGCCTACTCGCTTGGTGAGCTCCTCGAGCGTCATCAGCACGGGCGTAGCCTCGGAGTTGTCGGGCATCTGCTGGTCAGTCCTCGTGGTCGGGAGCGACGGGGATCACATCGCGACGTTGGTTGACGACGCTAACAGTATTGGTGTCACAATCAGTTGTCTCCACCGACCCACGGCTGGCCGCCGGGTCGCGCCACATGTCGCCGAGGAGTTTGGACGCCGCCATGGCTGAAGTGCCACAAGCATTCGTGTACGACGCAATCCGGACTCCACGCGGGCGGGGCAAGAAGAACGGTTCCCTGCACGAGGTGAAGCCGGTCGACCTGGTGGTGGGCCTGCTTCACGAGATCACCGAGCGGAACCCTGGCCTGGACCCGGCCGCCGTGGACGACGTGGTGCTCGGCGTGGTCACCCCGATCGGCGACCAGGGCGGGGACATCGCCAAGACCGCCGTACTCGCCGCGGGCTACCCCGAGACCGTCGCGGGCGTCCAGCTGAACCGGTTCTGCGCCTCCGGCCTCGAGGCGGTCAACCAGGCGGCCGCCCGGGTCCGCTCCGGGTTCGAGGACCTGGTGCTCGCCGGCGGGGTGGAGTCGATGTCGCGGGTCCCGATGGGGTCCGACGGCGGCCCGTGGGCCGCGGACCCGGCGACCGCGTTCAGCACGTCGTTCGTGCCGCAGGGGATCGGCGCCGACCTGATCGCCACCCTGGAGGGCTTCTCCCGCGAGGACGTGGACGCGTTCGCCGCCGAGTCGCAGGCGCGCGCCGCCAAGGCCTGGGCCAACGGCTACTTCGCCAAGTCGGTGATCCCGGTCAGGGACATGAACGGGCTGACCATCCTCGACCACGACGAGTTCATCCGACCCGGTACGACGGTCGAGTCGCTCGCCTCGCTCAAGCCGTCGTTCGCCACGATCGGCGACCAGGGCGGGTTCGACTCGGTGGCGCTCGAGAAGTACCACTGGGTCGAGCGGATCGACCACGTCCACCACGCCGGCAACTCCTCGGGCATCGTCGACGGCGCCGCGCTCGTGGCGATCGGTTCCGAGACCGCCGGCCGCGACATGGGGCTGACCCCGCGCGCCCGGATCGTCGCCACCGCCGTCTCCGGCGCCGACCCGACGATCATGCTCACCGGTCCTGGTCCGGCTTCGCGGAAGGTGCTCGCCAAGGCGGGCCTCGAGCCGGAGGACATCGACCTCTACGAGATCAACGAGGCCTTCGCGGCCGTCGCCATGCGGTTCATGCGCGAGCTGGACCTCCCCGCGGACAAGGTCAACGTCAACGGCGGCGCGATCGCGATGGGACACCCGCTCGGTGCGACCGGCGCGATGATCCTCGGCACCCTCGTCGACGAGCTCGAACGCCGCGACCTGCGCTACGGGCTCGCCACGCTCTGCGTCGGTGGCGGCATGGGCGTGGCCACGATCGTCGAGCGCGTCTGAGCGCCGGACCGGAACCTGAGGACGAACACATGACTGAAACGCTGCAGCAGACCGCCGTGCGCTACGACCGGGACGCCGACGGAATCGTCGTACTCACCCTGGACGACCCAACCTCGAGCGCCAACACGATGAACGACCTCTACATCGCGAGCATGGGTGCCGTGGTCGACCGGCTCGAGGCCGAGAAGGACGAGATCTCCGGGGTCGTGGTGACCAGCGCGAAGCGGACCTTCTTCGCCGGCGGCGACCTGAAGAAGATGATCGAGGCCGGACCCGAGGACGCACCCGAGGTCTTCGCCATGGCCGAGACCGTCAAGGCCCAGCTGCGCCGGATCGAGACGCTCGGCAAGCCCGTGGTTGCTGCGATCAACGGGACCGCGCTGGGTGGTGGCCTCGAGATCGCGCTGGCCTGCCACCACCGGATCGCTGTCGACGACCCGCGCATCGACCTCGGCCTGCCGGAGGTGACACTCGGACTGCTGCCGGGTGGCGGTGGTGTGACTCGGACCGTGCGAATGCTCGGCCTGTCCGAGGCGTTGACCGGTCTGCTGCTGACCGGCACGAAGCTGAAGCCCGCGCAGGCGAAGGACAAGGGCCTCGTGGACGCGCTCGTCGCCTCCGTCGACGACCTGCTCCCCGCTGCCAGGGCGTGGCTCACCGCGAACCGGGACAACGACGAGGCCGCCGTACAGCCGTGGGACCGGCCCGGCTACAAGATGCCCGGCGGCACCCCGTCCAGCCCGAAGCTCGCGGCGTACCTGCCGGCGTTTCCCGCGACCTTGCGCAAGCAGGTCAAGGGCGCGAACTACCCGGCGCCGAGAGCGATCATGTGCGCCGCGATCGAAGGTGCGCAGGTCGACTTCGACACCGCCTCGCGGATCGAGTCGCGCTACCTGACCAACCTGATCGTCGGCCAGAACGCCAAGAACATGATCCAGGCCTTCTTCTTCGACATGCAGACCGTCACCTCCGGCGCCCTTCGGCCCGAGGGCGTACCGCCGTTCCGGGCGACCCGGCTCGGCGTGCTCGGTGCCGGGATGATGGGCGCCGGCATCGCGTACGCCGCGGCACGGGCCGGCATCGACGTGGTGCTCAAGGACATCAGCCTCGAGGGCGCCGAGAAGGGCAAGGCGCATTCCGCCGCCCTGCTGGACAAGGCCGTCGCGCGCGGGAAGATGTCCGAGGCCAAGCGGCAGGAGGTCCTCGACCGGATCACCCCCACGGCCGACGCCGCTGACCTGGCCGGCTGCGACACGGTGGTCGAGGCGGTCTTCGAGGACCCGACGCTCAAGAACCAGGTGTTCGCCGAGGTCCAGGACGTGGTGAACCCGGATGCGCTGCTCTGCTCCAACACCTCGACCTTGCCGATCACCGACCTCGCGGCCGGCGTGAACCGCCCCGACGACTTCGTCGGCATGCACTTCTTCTCGCCCGTCGACAAGATGCCGCTGGTCGAGATCATCAAGGGCGCGAGGACGTCTCCGGCCACGGTTGCCCGCGCCATCGACGTGGTCCAGCAGATCCGGAAGACCCCGATCGTGGTCAACGACAGCCGCGGCTTCTACACCAGCCGGGTCTACGGGACGCTGCTCAACGAGGCCGCCGCGCTGCTCGGGGAGGGCGTCGACCCGGTCACCATCGAGCGGGCCGCGACCATGGCCGGCTTCCCCGCACCGCCGCTGGCGATGCTCGACGAGGTGTCGCTGACCCTGACCCAGCACATCCGTCGAGCCGCTGCCGAGGCCGCCGCCGCTGAAGGGCGGACCATCCCCGACGCTCCCGGCACGGCGGTGATCGACCGGATGGTGCAGGAGTTCGACCGCAAGGGCAAGGCCGCGGATGCTGGCTTCTACGACTACCCCGCCGACGGCCCGAAGCACCTGTGGCCCGGGCTGCGCGAGCAGTTCACCCGGCCCGACGCGGACGTGCCGCTGCGCGACATCCAGGAGCGGTACCTGTTCGCGATGGCGCTGGAGACCGCCCGCTGCATCGAGGAGGGTGTCCTGGAGTCGGCCGCCGCAGCGAACATCGGCTCGATCCTGGGCATCGGCTTCCCGCCGCTGCACGGCGGCACCGTGCAGTACATGCAGGGGTACGACGGTGGGCTGGCCGGATTCGTGGCGAGGGCCCGTGAGCTCGCCGCGACGTACGGCGACCGCTTCGAGCCGCCCGCCATCCTGGTGGAGAAGGCCTCGACGAACACCCCGTTCTGACGCCCCACTCACCAGCTGTAACGCGGGGTTATGGTCGCTTTGCAAGGGTTATGACCCTTGTACAGCGTCAATAACCCCGTGTTACATCGGGGCGGGCTGCCGGACGGATTTTGCTTTTTCCGGCGAAATGCGACACCTCTTGGAACACTGGTTCGGTGAGTTCACTCGTCGACGTCTCTGCCCTCTGGGTTCGCTTCGGATCGGTTGACGCCGTGCGCGGGATCGACCTGCGCGTGCCGGCCGGCAGCGCAACCGCGCTCCTGGGCCGCAACGGCGCCGGCAAGTCCACGACCATGCGCGTGCTGGCCGGGGTGATCCCACCCACCGGCGGGCTCGTCGAGGTCGCCGGTCACGACATCCGCACGAACACGCTGGCGGCGAAGCAGGTCACCGGGTACTGCCCTGACGTCGGCGGGCTGGTGCCGCGCGCAACGCCGTGGGAGCACTTGCAGCTGGCCGCGAGGTTGCGCCGGATGCCCGACGGCTGGGAGGAACGCGCCCGCGACCTGCTCGAACGGTTCGACCTCGGCGGCGCGGCCCATCGGGTCACCGCAGGTTTCAGCCACGGCATGGGCCGGCGGATGTCGGTGGTGCTGGCGGCGTTCCACGAGCCGAGGGTGCTGCTGCTGGACGAGCCCTTCGACGGCGTGGACCCGCTCGGCGTCGAGGCGACCATGGAGGTCATCGCGGACGCCCGGTCCCGAGGCGCGGCGGTGCTCGTCTCCACGCACCTGCGGGAGCTGGCCGTCCAGGCGTGTGACCACGCGATCGTGCTCCGGGGTGGCTCGGCGGTCGCCGCCGTACCCGCTCATGAGATGACAGGTGAGGAAGGTGCCGGTGTCTACCGCGCTCTCCTCGACTGACCGCATGCCCGGTGTCCGTTCCATGAAGACGAACGCTGCGCGCGCGCTCGGTGACGTCGGACCGCTGCTCAGGTTCCGGGCCTCCGCGCTCCGCGGCCGGGCCAAGCGCACGGCCGGCATCGCGTTCGCGCTGATCGGGGTGCTCACCGTTCTCGCCGGCTGGCTGCCGGCGTACCTTCCCGGCGCGGCCGGCTCTCCCGGCCAGATGACCCTCGAGTCGTCGGACGTGCTGCTGATCCTGCCCAGTGCCTACCTCGGGGTGCTGTTCATCTCCATCGTCTCCGCCGCCGCATCCGGTGGCGGCCGGGAGCTGCTGCCCCGGGAACAGGGTGTCGCCTACCCGGTCAGCCCGGCCACGGACCACCTCGGCGCGCTGTTGATGGCGCCGCTGAACATCGCCTGGCTGCTGCAGGGCTGGACCGTGCTCGCCGCGACCGCTTTCGTGGTCGGTCCGCAACAGCTCTGGGCCGCGCAGGTGCCGGTCGTGCTCTGGCTGCTGGTCGCGACCGCCCTCGCCCAGGTGGTGGCCTGGGCCGCGGAGTGGGTACGCCGGGGCGCGCGCGGCGTGTGGCTGGTGCGAGGCCTCAGCGTCGCCGGCATCGCATCGATGGCCGGCCTGATCGCCAGCGACCAGCTGCTTCCTGTCCTGGACCGGGCACCGACGCTGCAGATCGTGCTCGCCGCCTTCTACGGCTCGCAGGGCTCCTGGTGGCTCTGGCTCCGCGCCGTCGCCGTACTGCTCGTGCTCGGCCTCGCCGCGGTGGTGGCCGGTGCCCTTCTCGCGCAGGCGGTGGCGCGGCGACCCGCCCGTGACGAGCTGCGGGTCGAGACCTCCACGCACGCGGCCCGGAGCAACCCGACCTCGGACCTCGTGGCGCTCATCCGCACCGACCGGGTCGGCATCTGGCGATCGGTCCCGCTGCGTCGGGGGCTCGCCGTGCTGGCGCTGCTGCCCGGCCTCGTGGCACTCGGCGGCGGCCTCGACTGGTACATGGTCAACATCCTTCCCGGCCTGGTCGCGTCCGGTGGCGCGCTGCTGTTCGGCGTGAACTCCTGGTGCCTCGACGGCCGTGGGGCGCTGTGGCGGGACAGCCTCCCGGTCGCTCCCGCGACGGTGTTCTGGGCCCGTGTCGTGGTCCTGGTCGAGGTGCTGCTGCTGGCGACGGCGCTGACCTTGGTGCTGGCGTCGCTGCGGGCCGGCGTACCCACCTCCTCGCAGCTGACAGCTGTGCTCTGTGCGACCGCGGTGGTCAGCCTGCAGGTCGTGTCGGCGTCGCTGCGCTGGTCGGTCCGGCGCCCGTTCGCGGTGGACCTGCGCAGCGCGCGGGCGACCCCGGCTCCGCCGCTGGTGATGGTGGGGTACTCCGCGCGGCTGGCCCTGAGCACCACGCTCACCGCGATGATCTTCGTGGTCACGTCGCGGTTCCCGGACTGGACGTGGTCGGTGATGATCGCGCTGCCGTTCCTGCTGTTCTCGTCCTACCGGCTGGTGGGCACCGCCCGGGACTGGGCCACCCCGGACGTACGCGCCCGGGTCGTCGCCACGGTCGCCAGCTGACCTCCCGTTGAGCCGCGGGTTCTGCACCGTCGAGCCGCGGGTTCTGCCGTGTTGAGGCGCGGGTTCTGCCGCGCCTGTGGACGGGCGTTTCCGATTTGTCCGTGGCCGGTGCCAAGGTCGTGCTCACCCGCACCCGACAGAACGGTTTCGTCGCCATGACCGACCAGATCCTCGCCAAGGTCCGCAAGCTCCTCGCGAAGGCCGAGGA
The DNA here is from genome assembly GCA_041606495.1 of Nocardioidaceae bacterium. Classification (GTDB taxonomy): domain Bacteria; phylum Actinomycetota; class Actinomycetes; order Propionibacteriales; family Nocardioidaceae; genus Nocardioides_C. The sequence goes on along the minus strand of JBFIWG010000121.1, from coordinate 859 downwards.
CCCGGCAGCGACGGTGGAGGAGGCGGAGACCTACACCGCCAAGGCCGCCGAGCTCATCGCTGAGTACGGCATCGATCGCGCCCTGCTCGCCCAGGCCGACCCGTCCTCGGACGTGGTCGGTGACCGGGTGGTGGTGCTCGACCCGCCGTACGCCCTCGACAAGGCCGACCTGCTGAGCGGCGTGGCGATCCGTATGCGGTGCCGATGCGTTCAGCGCGTGAGGTACGTCGATCGCACGAAGCAGGTCTCGATCCACCTGTTCGGCTACGAGTCGGACCTGTTCCGGGCAGAGGTGCTCTACACCAGCCTGCTGCTCCAAGCGACGTCGACGCTCGCGCGGACCCCGGTCCCTGGCTACGAAAGCGCCGCAGCGTTCCGCCGGTCGTGGCTCGCCGGCTTCACGGCAGCCGTGACCGGGCGGTTGGCAGCCTCCGAGCGGGCAGCGGAGCAGAGGGCAGAGCAGAGGGCAGGGGGCCCGACGACCGACAGTCGGTCGGTGTCTCTGGTCCTGGCCGACCGGTCGCTCGTCGTCGACTCAGCCGTGCACGCGGAGTACCCACGTCTCGGCAAGGCGCGGAGCCGACAGCTCTCGGGTAGCGGCGGCCTCGACGGGTGGGCAGCTGGCCAGCGCGCTGACCTCGGCGGTGGGCCACCCGTTTCAGCGCGGGACCGCGGCCAGCTCACCGGTTGACCGGGTACCAGTACCCCCGCAGTCGGGGCCTTCGTCTCTGCGCCTCGCGTCACAACCCTTCCTAGGTTGGAGCTTGCGTGTCTGGACGAGGGAGTGGAGACGCACCTGTTCTTCATGCCGCAGGGGCTGGGCGGCCTTCCGGCATGACCGCTATGGCGACCGCCAAGC
>JBFIWG010000120.1:0-8924 GCA_041606495.1 Nocardioidaceae bacterium | reverse complement strand
GCTTGCTCACGAGATTGTTCTCCGGTGTCGGGGTGTGGGTCTCGGACCGGGTCGGGGCACTTGGCCTGTTCGGCTGGCACCGCCCACCCGCGGGGAATCAACGCTTCCCACTCCGGATGAGTGGGTCCTGAGGATCGTCCGTGGACATGCGGCACCGGTCGACACCGGTTCGACCGGTCAACGGTACGCGGAGCGCCTCGGCAGGGTCAAACTCGAACGGGCGCTCCGGTGCAGATCACACGGTCGGGGTTCAGAAACGACCAAAGATGCACGAACTCTGTCCACTTCCCAAGGTGCCACGCCGCAGGAATCCGAGCAAACCGACAACAAACCCGGACTTGATCCCTACGATCGCCTGTGGACAACCGCTTGATCCACAGGCGCGGCGCTTGTTAGCGTCTGCGCACCCGAGGTTCCCCGCGGTCGTCCGCATGTAGTCCGCAGTCACATCTTGTCGTTCCCCTGGCCCTGCCACGAGCCGCGAAATGTGCCTGTGAGCAGGTCAAACACCGATGAAGTGGGAGTCGTGAACGGCCGATCTCGGGCGCCCCGATAACAGATCAGGGGCCACATGCACAACCTGTGGACAAAGGTGTGGACCAACGCTCGGTCCTCATTCCGCCCGCGACAGCCCCCTGAGGACCGAACTCACGATCACAGTGACGGTCCCAGTGGACTGGCGAGGACAGGCATCGACGAGCAGCGTGAATAGGAGTGGGGAGACCCGCGTGGAGCAAGGATCAGGACCAAACGGGGAGAGCTCGGCGGGGAACGAGCTGGCATCGGTCTGGAGCAGCTTGGTCGATGACCTGCCTCCGAACCAGCGGGCCTGGTTGGCCGCCAGCCGGCCGGTGACCGTGCACGAGAACACCGCGATCATCGCCGTCGCGGACGAGTTCACCCGCAACCAGCTCGAGGGCAGGCTCCGCACCCGACTCGAGGACTCGCTCACCGACGCCATGGGCATCCAGGTCCGCCTCGCCGTCACGGTGGACGCCGACCTGGTCAATGCGCCGGCGCCGGCCTCGCGCCCGGAACGATCCGAACGAGCCGAGCGTTCCGACCACAGTGCAGCGGTGGCGGAGGAGCTGAGTGAGCACCTGGATCTAAATCCACAAATCACTTTGTCGACAAATCCACTTGATGTACCGACACCGTTCCAGCCCAACCCCAGCGCGCCACCGAAGGCGCCGGGTTCCCCGGGCAACGTCCTGGAGACCAGGCTGAACCCGAAGTACATCTTCGAGACGTTCGTCATCGGCTCCTCGAACCGGTTCGCCCACGCCGCCGCTGTGGCGGTGGCCGAGGCACCGGGGAAGGCCTACAACCCTCTGCTCATCTACGGTGACAGCGGACTGGGCAAGACCCACCTGCTCCACGCCATCGGGCACTACGTACGCAGCCTCTTCAACGGGGCACGGGTGCGCTACGTGTCCAGCGAGGAGTTCACGAACGAGTTCATCAACGCGATCCGCGACGACAAGGCTGCGACCTTCCAGCGGCGCTACCGCGACGTCGACGTCCTCCTGATCGACGACATCCAGTTCTTGGAGGGGAAGATCCAGACGCAGGAGGAGTTCTTCCACACGTTCAACACCCTCCACAACGCCAACAAGCAGATCGTGATCACCTCCGATCGGGCGCCCAAGCGTCTGGAAGCGCTCGAGGACCGGCTCCGCAACCGGTTCGAGTGGGGCCTGATCACCGACGTGCAGCCGCCGGACCTCGAGACCCGGATCGCGATCCTCCGGAAGAAGGCCGCGACCGAGCGGATGACCGCACCGCCGGACGTGCTGGAGTTCATCGCCAGCAAGATCCAGACCAACATCCGTGAGCTCGAGGGCGCCCTGATCCGGGTCACCGCATTTGCGAGCCTCAACCGGCAGCCGGTCGACCTGACCCTGGCCGAGATCGTGCTCAAGGACCTGATCCCCGAGGGCGGCGAGCCGGAGATCACGGCCGCGCTGATCATCGCGCAGACGGCCGCCTACTTCGGGCTGTCCATCGACGACCTCTGCGGCTCGAGCCGGAGCCGGGTGCTCGTGACGGCACGGCAGATCGCGATGTACCTCTGCCGCGAGCTCACCGACCTCTCCCTGCCCAAGATCGGCCAGCAGTTCGGCGGCCGCGACCACACCACCGTCATGCACGCCGACAAGAAGATCCGCCAGCTCCTGGCCGAGCGTCGGTCGGTCTACAACCAGGTCACCGAGCTCACGAACCGGATCAAGCAGCAGGCTCGCCAGTCGTGACCTGTCGCCGGCCAGGTCGCCACGAGCCCTCCCGAACCACAAGCTTGCGCTGGGGACCGGGGTGTGGAGTCTTGGCATTCGCCCGTGCATGTCGTGTGGACAACCTGAGGACCGGCCGGGCATCGACGATGCTCGTGCACAAGGTTCGTGTAGTTCGGCCATCGCCATCCACAGGGGCTCAGGAACACAAAACCGGCGCTGACCTGCAGGAACAACCTTCGTCCACAGTATCCACCGTTGCTATGAAGACTATGGGTCTAGTTACAACTCTCCGGCCCATGAACTTCTACCCAGGCCAGATCTGGGGACAACCCGAGGTCACCCTGATGTACGACGGTCAGGCACCGGCTGATGAGATGACTACTAGCGCTGCCATAGCCCCGGTCGGCATGGCAGGATTCACACCCGCACTTATGACCACGCATGGAGGGGACCACCAGTGAAGTTCCGCGTCGAGCGCGACGTCCTTGCCGACGCCGTCGCCTGGGCTGCCCGCAGCCTGCCGGTCCGCCCTAGCGTCCCGGTGCTCGCCGGCCTCCTCATCGAGACCAGTGACGACGGACTCGTGCTGTCCACGTTCGACTACGAGACCTCGGCCCGCGCCACCGTTCCCGCGGACGTCTCCGACGAAGGACGCGCCCTGGTCTCCGGTCGGCTGCTCGCCGACATCTGCCGCAGCCTGCCCAGCAAGCCGGTCGAGATGACGATCGAAGGCGCCAAGGTGAGCCTGACCTGCGGCTCGGCGCGGTTCAGCCTGCAGACCATGCCGGTCGAGGAGTACCCCGCCCTGCCCGACATGCCCGCCGCCACCGGCACCGTGAACAGCGACGTCTTCGCCGCTGCCGTGTCCCAGGCGGTCACCGCCGCTGGACGCGACGACATGCTGCCCGTGCTGACCGGCGTCCGGCTGGAGATCGAGGGCGACAAGATCTCCCTGCTCGCCACCGACCGGTTTCGGCTCTCGCATCGCGAGCTGAGCTGGGAGCCCGGCTCCACCGACGCATCGGCCGCGGCCCTGGTCCCGGCCAAGGTGCTCGCCGACACGGCCAAGTCGCTGACTGCCGGAAGCCAGGTCACGATCGCGCTGGCGAGCTCCGGCGCGGGCGAGGGCATCATCGGCTTCGAGGGGTCCGCCGGCGGCGGGGTCCGTCGTACGACGACCCGGCTCCTGGACGGCGAGTTCCCGAAGGTGCGCACGCTCTTCCCGACCGAGCACGTCACCCTTGCCCGAGTCGACAAGGGAGCCCTCATCGAGTCGGTGAAGCGGGTCTCGCTCGTGGCCGAGCGCAACACCGCGGTCCAGCTGGCGTTCAGCGATGGCGTGCTCACGCTCGACGCCGGCAGCGGCGACGAGGCGCAGGCCTCGGAGTCGATCGAGGCCAACGTCGAGGGCGACGACATCACGACGGGGTTCAACCCGCAGTTCCTGCTCGACGGGCTGACGGCCATCGAGGCCCCGGTCGTGGAGCTGGCGTTCACCCAGGCGTCCAAGCCGGCTGTCATGGCGGGTGTGAACACCATGGACGGCGAGGCCGACCTGGACTTCCGCTACCTGCTGATGCCGCGTCGCCTGCTGTCGTAGCACCCGAGCGGCCCCTCACCTGGGGCTGGGTAGCCTGACAACAACCGACTCGGGAAGAGGACATTCATGGAACTCGGACTCATCGGCCTGGGCAAGATGGGCGGCAACATGCGCGAACGCCTGCGCCGCGCCGGCCACACCGTCGTCGGCTACGACCGGAACCCCGAGGTCAGCGACGTGGACAGCCTCGAGGCGATGGTCGACCAGCTGTCGGCGCCCCGCGTGATCTGGTCGATGGTGCCGGCGGGAGGTGCCACCCAGCAGACGATCTCCGCGCTGAAGAAGCTCCTCGGTGAGGGCGACGTCGTGGTCGACGGCGGCAACTCGCGGTGGACCGACGACCTCGACCACGCCGAACAGCTCGCCGAAGGCGGAATCGGCTTCGTCGACTGCGGCGTCTCCGGCGGTGTGTGGGGCCTGGAGAACGGCTACGCACTCATGGCGGGCGGCTCCCCCGAGGACATCGCCAAGGTCCAGCCGATCTTCGACGCCCTCAAGCCCGAAGGCGAGTTCGGCTACGTGCACGCCGGCAAGGTCGGCGCCGGGCACTTCTCCAAGATGGTCCACAACGGCATCGAGTACGCCCTGATGCAGTCGTACGCCGAGGGCTGGGAGCTGCTCAACAAGGTCGACATGGTCGACAACGTCACCGAGGTCTTCCGCTCCTGGCGCGAGGGCACCGTGATCCGCTCCTGGTTGCTGGACCTGCTGGTGGCCGCGCTCGACGACGACTCCGGGCTGAAGGGGATCCGCGGCTACGCCGACGACTCCGGCGAGGGCCGGTGGACCGTCGAGGCGGCGATCGAGCACGCCGTACCCATGAATGTGATCGCCGCGTCACTCTTCGCCCGCTTCACCTCCCGGCAGGACGACAGCCCGGCGATGAAGGCGGTCGCGGCGATGCGCAACCAGTTCGGAGGCCACGCGGTCAAGGCGGACGCCCCGCCCACGACCGCGCAGACCGAGTCTCCCGGCGAGAGCTAGGACGCGCTCACCGGTGCACGTCACCCATCTCTCGCTGCACAACTTCAGGTCGTACGCCGACACGGAGGTCGTGCTCGAGCCCGGCGTGACCTCGTTCATCGGTCGCAACGGCCAGGGCAAAACCAATGTGGTCGAGGCCATCGACTACATCTCGCGGCTCACCTCCCACCGGGTGGCCAGCGACGCTCCCCTAGTGCGTCACGGTTCGGACCAGGCGGTGATCCGAACCGCAGTGGTCCGCGACGGTCGGCAGGCGCTGCTGGAGATCGAGATCAACCCCGGCAAGTCCAACCGCGCCCGGATCAACAAGTCGCCGCTGCCCCGCTCGCGAGAGATGCTCGGCATGGTCCGGACGGTGCTCTTCTCACCCGAGGACCTGGCCCTGGTCAAGGGCGACCCCTCCGAGCGACGGCGGTTCCTCGACGACCTGCTGATCCTGCGCGCGCCGCGGTTCGCCGGGGTCCGCGCCGACTACGACCGGGTGCTCAAGCAGCGGAATTCGCTGCTCAAGACCGCCGGTGCCGCACGCCGTGGCGGCTCGAGCAGTCGGGGCGAGGCGGCACTGTCCACGCTCGGCGTGTGGGACGCCCACCTCGCACGGACCGGGGCCGAGCTTCTCGCGGCCCGGCTCGCGCTCGTCGAGGAGCTGAAGCCGCTGGTGGGCCGGGCCTATGGGGCGGTGGCCCGCGGCGCCACGCGTTCTGACGCGACCATGGCCTACAAGTCCTCCTTCGACCTCCCCGGGTACGACGGACCCGCCCCGGACCGGGCCGACCTCGAGGCGTCGATCCTCGCCGAGGTGGAGCGCCGGCGTACCGACGAGCTGGAGCGCGGCATCAGCCTGGTCGGACCGCACCGCGACGAGCTGACCCTGATGCTCGGCCCGCTCCCGGTGAAGGGCTACGCCAGCCACGGGGAGTCCTGGTCGTTCGCGCTCGCGCTGCGGCTGGCGTCCTACGACCTGCTCCGCGCGGAGGGTGACGACCCGATCCTGATCCTCGACGACGTGTTCGCCGAGCTCGACACCGAGCGCCGCGAGCGGCTCGCGGAGATGGTGGCCGACGCCGAACAGGTGCTGGTGACCGCCGCGGTGCCGGCGGACGTGCCCGCCGCGCTGGCCGGCGCCCGCGTGCTGGTCGCGGAGGGGAAGGTGACCCGTGTCGACGAACGAGTCTGACCGCGACAGCGAGGACGCCCCCGCCGCAGCGACCGAGATCCCGGCCGATCCTCCGGCCGCCGAGCACGACGACACCGGCCTAGACCTGGCTCGCAGCATCGCCCGTTCGCTCGCCGGCTCCAAGCGGCCCGCCGCGAAACGACGTCAGCCCCCCCGTGCCGGCCGCCGGATGCCGCGCACCGACCCGAAGGCCTCCGGGGCCCACCCGGACGACCGGGACCCGCAGCTGCTGGACAACACCATCGGCCGGCTGATTGCGGAGCAGGGCTGGGCGACCGATGTACGCGTGCACGGCGTCTTCTCCCGCTGGGACCACCTGGTCGGCCCCGAGGTGGCACAGCACTGCCGACCCGAGTCGTTCGCGGACGGCAAGCTGACCGTCCGGACCGACTCCACCGCGTGGGCGACCCAGATGCGGCTGCTCGCGCCGACGGTCCTGCGTCGCCTGAACCAGGAGCTCGGCGACGGTACGGTCACCCTGATCGAGGTCAAGGGACCGAGCGGACCAACCTGGCGAAAAGGCCCGCGCTCCGTGCGCGACGGCCGCGGGCCACGCGACACCTACGGCTGAGAACGAGAGCGCTCCGACTGCGGCTCCACAGCCGATCTGGCGGCCTCTCCCCCGTATGGGGACCTTGCGCCCGCCCCCCTGGGCGCTCATGGAGGCCGCCTGAGGCCGGTAATCGGCAAATCTCGCCACGCCGACCCCCGACTCCTGTGGACCGGGACCGCGTATCCGGCCTGTGACGGGGTACACTAGCCAGTGGGTCGTTTCCCCTCGAGGGTTCGACCTTCGCTATGTCATCAGCTGCATCACGGGGCCCGCCGCCCCCCGACTCGGCCGGCCGCAGCTCTGAGGATCGAAGAGGACTTACTTCGTGGCTCCTGCAGACAGCACCGACCGTTCTTCCGCCGAAATAGCCGAGACCGCAGCCGCTCTCGTTCCGCAGGGCCAGGGTCACGCCGTGGAGGACGGGAAGTACGACGCGTCCGCGATCCAGGTCCTCGAGGGCCTCGAGGCCGTCCGCAAGCGCCCCGGCATGTACATCGGCTCGACGGGTGAGCGCGGCCTGCACCACCTGATCTGGGAGATCGTCGACAACGCCGTCGACGAGGCGCTGGCCGGGCACTGCGACCGGATCGTGGTGACCCTGCAGGCTGACGGCGCGATCCGCGTCGAGGACAACGGGCGCGGCATCCCCACCGACACCGCACCGGGCGCCGAGATGCCGGCCGTCACGATGGCGCTGACCATGCTGCACGCCGGCGGCAAGTTCGGCGGCGGCGGCTACAAGGTCTCCGGTGGTCTGCACGGCGTGGGCGTCTCAGTGGTGAACGCGCTGTCGAGCCGGCTGATCGTCGAGGTCAAGAACCGTGGCCACCTGTGGCGCCAGTCCTTCCAGCTCGGCGTACCCGACGGCGGCCTCGAGCAGGTGCGTCCGCTGGAGCCGGGCGAGTCCACCGGCACCACCGTCACCTACTGGGCGTCTGAGGACATCTTCGAGACCACCCAGTACTCCCTGGAGACCATCACCACCCGCATCCGCGAGATGGCCTTCCTCAACAAGGGCCTCGAGATCGTCGTGCGCGACGAGCGGCCGGTGGCCGAGGACATCGTCGCCGCGGTCGAGGAGGACGCCGCCTCGGTCGAGGCCGACCGGGCGCCCGCCGATGCGATCCACCGACGCGACGAGGGCGGCCTGGAGCAGGTCTTCAAGTACGACCGCGGGCTGGTCGACTACGTCGAGCACCTCAACCGACGCAAGGACAAAGCCAACCCGACCATCATCTCCTTCGAGGCGGAGACTCCTCCCTCGGTCGAGAACGTGATGAGTCTCGAGGTGGCGATGCAGTGGAACACCTCGTTCACCGAGTCCGTGCACACCTTCGCCAACACGATCAACACCCACGAGGGCGGCACGCACGAGGAGGGCTTCCGAGCAGCGCTCACCTCCCTGGTCAACAACTGGGGTGAGGAGTGGGGCCTGATCAAGAAGAAGGAGGACCGGGTCTCCGGCGACGACGTCCGTGAGGGCCTGACCACCATCATCTCGATCAAGCTCGGCGAGCCGCAGTTCGAGGGTCAGACCAAGACCAAGCTCGGCAACACCGAGGCCAAGGGCTTCGTGCAGCGGGTCGTCAACGAGCAGCTCGGCGAGTGGCTGGAGAAGAACCCGTCCGAGGGCAAGGACATCGTTCGCAAGGCCCAGGCCGCGGCGTCCGCCCGCATCGCCGCTCGCAAGGCGCGTGACCTCGCCCGCAGCCGCAAGGGCCTGCTCGGAGGCGGTGGTCTGCCGGGCAAGCTGGCCGACTGCCAGTCGACCAACCCCAGCGAGTGCGAGGTCTTCATCGTCGAGGGTGACTCCGCCGGCGGTTCGGCCAAGGGTGGCCGCGACCCGCGCACCCAGGCGATCCTGCCGATCCGCGGCAAGATCCTCAACGTCGAGAAGGCCCGCCTCGACAAGGTGCTGGCCAACAACGAGGTCCAGGCGATCATCTCCGCGCTCGGCACCGGCATCCACGAAGAGTTCGACATCGAGAAGGTCCGCTACCACAAGATCGTGATGATGGCCGACGCCGACGTCGACGGCCACCACATCCGTACCCTCCTGCTGACGCTGCTGTTCCGGTTCATGAAGCCGCTGATCGAGCACGGCTACGTCTACCTTGCGCAGCCGCCGCTGTACCGCCTGCGCTGGAACAAGCCACACGAGCACGAGTTCGTGTACTCCGACGCGGAGCGGGACGCCCTGACCGCTGCCGGGATCGCGGCGGGCAAGAAGCTCCCCAAGGACAACGCGATCCAGCGCTACAAGGGTCTGGGTGAGATGAACCCCGACGAGCTGTGGGACACCACGCTCGACCCCGACAACCGGCTGCTGCTCCAGGTCACCCTCGAGGACGCCGCCCAGGCCGACGAGATGTTCTC
>JBFIWG010000119.1:0-8941 GCA_041606495.1 Nocardioidaceae bacterium | reverse complement strand
GGACACGATGCCGCCCGGCGTACCGGTCCGGCCGCTGGTGGTGTCCTCGGTCGTGGTCATGCCCACCAACCTAGACACCAACCACCCGCGACTTCGAACACACATTCGAACCGTGGAGAAACTGGCCGAGCGGAGTCCTGTGGACGCTAGGTGGAATCGGCGCCGAACATCATCGGCGGTTCTGTCGAACCCGGCGTCCGCTGCCGGGCATCGGATGTCTCGCCCAGAACTCGGCCATCTCTCGGGCCACGGGCTGGGGACGCTGGATGTGCAGGAGATGACCGACGCCGTCGATCGTGCGCTCTTCAATGTGTGGGACGGAGGAGCGAAGGAACTCGGCGACCTCCACCCACAGAGGCTGGGTCTCCGCGCCCAGCAGTGACAGCACCGGGCAGTCGATGGCGGCTGCGTCGCCGGGACCGAAAGCCCACGCGGCCAGGGCGGGGAGCTCGCTGCTGAACAATGTGTCGGCGTCCTTGATCGCCTGCTCCACCGCCCCCGGAAGACGCTCTTCGAGCACGGCTCGGCACGCCAGCCAGTCCAGCCCGCTCACGTTACTCATGAAGGCGGCCACTGCCCCCTCGTGGTCGCCGGCTCGGTACGCCCCGAACGCCGGCGCGACCTGCTCGAAGAAGGCCTCTCCGCTGGGCACGGACAGTAGCGACAGCTCCAGAAGGGTCAGGGTGTGCACGATCTCGGGGTGATCCAGAGCCAGCTGTGCTGCGACCGCCGCGCCACTTGAATGACCGGCGATGTGGGCGCGCGGAAGTCCTAGAAGCTCGAGGATGGCCGCGGCGTCCGCCACGTGGTCCGCGAGGCCTGCGGGTGGCAGCGTGTGGGTGCTGCCGAGCCAGCCCCGCTTGTGGTACCGGATCAGCTGATAGCGCGCAGCCAGCGCCGGTTCCGAGAGGAGAGGCGCGAAACCGTCGGCCAGGACCGGACTGATGAGCAGCACCGGCTCGCCCGATCCGCACAATTCGTACTCCAGTTGCACGCCATTGACATGGGCAGTGTTCATCGCGGCCCCCTCACACTCCCGCCGAGGGCCGGCGGTCAGGTCCGCAGTCGACTTTCGTGCGATTGCCTGCTTCGACGAGGTGTCGAGCAACCCTTCGTTCAGTTCTCTGGTGGGCGGCATCGTAAATCCCTCCTTCGGGTCGTGCTCGGCCGTTGGATGGCCTTGCACCCCTGTCTGCGTGAGCGAGACTGTTACCGCGGTAGCTCGGGTCGTTACGGTCCGCCGCGACATGCTCCCGGTCGAGCGGACCGCACCGGAGAGAGGGCGGAGGTGTGAACGCACCGACAGAAGCGATCCTCCTGAGGGAGGCGCAGGAAGCCGCATCGCGAGGTGAGTGGCAAGCGGTGTACGACGCACTCGCCCAGGTGGACGCGCGCGGCCCGCTGACCGGTCCTGATCTCGTCCTGCTCGCCGACGCGGCCTACGCGTCCGGCCGCCTGGACGTGGCTATCGAGGCATGGGAGCGCCTTTACGCACACAGCGTGCAGGCCGGCGAGCTTCAGTCGGCCGCAGGGGCGGCGGTACGCATCGCAATGCATTTGCTCCTCGACACCGCCCTCATGGCCCCTGTTCGCGGCTGGCTCAGGCGTGCAGAGGGGCTGCTCGGCTCCGGAGACGAGACTCCGGTCCACGCCTGGTTGGGGGTAGTGCGCAGCTACGAGAGGATGTTGGCCGGCGATCTGCAGACGGCGCGAGAGTGCGCCCACCGCGCGGTCGAGGTCGGCTCGATCTGCGAACCGGCCGCGGCTGCGGTAGGCCGGGTGGCCGAGGCCCGCGGCCTGATCCTCGCCGGCGAGGTCGGCACGGGACTCGCGCTCCTTGACGAAGCGGGAGTGGCCGCGGTCTCGGGCGAGCTCGATCCACTTGCGACGGGGGTCGTCTACTGCGAGCTGGTCTGTGCGTTGCAGGGACTCGCGCAGTACGACATGGCCGAGCAGTGGACGGAGGCCATGGAGCGGTGGCGCTGGGAGAACGGCGTCGGAAGCATTCATGGTCGCTGCCGGGTGCACCGCGCCGAGATCCTGCGCCTGCGCGGGTCCTGCGTGGAGGCCGAGAGTGAGGCGCTCCGTGCCTGTGAGGAGCTGCGTCCCTACCTTGGCAGGGAGCTCGGGTGGCCGCTCACCGAGCTCGGCCGTATCCGCCTGCAGAACGGGGACCTCGCCGGGGCCGAAAAGGCATTTCTCGCAGCGCATCAGGCCGGATGGGATCCGCAGCCGGGCCTCGCTCTGTTGCGCTTGGCCCAGGGGGATGTCGATCGGGCCGTAGCATCGATTCAGGACGCGCTCGACCATCCTTCGCCCGTGCCTTCGAAGGAGCGGCCGCCGAACAGCGAGCTGCGGAGAGCGCCACTCCTTGCGGCGCAGGTGGAGATCAGCGTCGCTGCCGGCGACCTGGACCGGGCGCGGTGGGCGGCCCACGAGCTGCGGCTGGTGGCCGCCAGATTCGAGAGCAAGGCGCTGGCCGCAAGCGCTGCCTTCGCCAACGGCACTGCCGTCCTCGCTGGCGGCGATCCGGCTGCTGCCCAGCGCCACTTCGAGAAAGCTGCCCAGCTGTGGAACGAGGTCGGTGCGCCGTACGAGAGGGACCGTGCACGCATGCGCGTGGCCGACGCTCAAGCCGAGGTCGGTGCCGTGCCTGAGCGGGTGCTGCGGGAGGGCTTGAGCGCCACAACTCGGCCCCTGTCCTCGGAGCTCAACGAATTCCGTCGCGAGGGGGACTACTGGTCGGTGACGTTCGAAGGGCGCACGGTCCACGTGAAGGACCTGAAGGGAATGCACTACCTCGCGCGGCTCCTGGCCGATCCTGGCCGTGAGTTCCACGTGGTCGACCTGGTCCTGGCTGCGAGCGGAGGGGCCGTGCCCGCCCAGCGCAGCGCCCCAGGCGAATCGGGCCTGTCGCAACCGGGTGACGCGGGTGAGGTGCTCGACGCACGAGCCAAGAAGGCCTACCGGCGGCGTCTCGCAGAGATCGACGAGGACATTGAAGATGCGCGGGCGGCCGGAGACGGCGAGCGGGAGGCGCAAGCAGAGATCGAGCGCGACTTCCTCCTGCGGGAGCTCTCGCGAGCGGTGGGCATCAGCGGTCGCGACCGGCGGGCCGGTTCTGCCTCAGAACGAGCCAGGGTCAGCGTGACCCGAGCCGTCCGCAAGGCGCTCAGCCGGATCCGCGAGCATCACCCCCCGCTGGCCGAGCACCTCGACCGCGCCATCCGCACCGGCACCTACTGCGCTTACCTTCCAGACCCCCGTGCCCCCGTCGGTTGGCGGCTGTGACACCGACTTGACGCCGGGCCCGGGGTCCCCTGGAGGTGAACCCGGACCCGGCGTCGGGTCGAGCTGGCTGGTTCTAGCGTGCGGCGCCGGTCGGCCGGATCAGGAAGAGCCCGTCGTACCCGTGCACGATCACCAGACCGTTGTCCAGGAACGGGTAGTTGCTCCACGTGCCGTGGCTGAACGCGGTTGCGTCGTCCTCGGGCCAGGTGTCGAGGTAGCCGACCTCCTTCAGCTCTCCGCCGGCCACGCCCTTGGCGCTGAGGATGCGCAGGCCCGACCGGTAGTTGGACTGGAAGACCAGGTCGCCCTTGACGTACATGTTGTGGTCGATCGCCGTGGTGTCGTTGGTGAACCGCGAGAACTGGACGGGCGCGGTCAGGTCCCGAACGTCCCAGACCAGGGTTGTGGTCTGGTTGCCCCGACGGAGCTCGTCGAGCTCGTCGCCCATCAGGAAGTAGCCGCTGTCCGCGGTGAGCCAGCCCTGGTGGCTGTACGACGCGGTGTCGTAGCCGACTCGCGACAGCTGGACCGGGTTGGCCTTGTCGGTGACGTCGGTGATGGTCAGCGTGTCCTCGTTGGAGCTGAAGCAGATCTCCCGACCGGTGAAGCGGGCGTCGGGGCCGTCGTACTCCACGCACTGGGTGTCGTGCGTGTAGCCGTCGTCGGCGAAGCAGCCGGCGAAGGTCGGTGCAGCCGGGTCGCTCAGGTCGACCATGTGCAGGCCGCCGCTGCAGCCACGGGTGTCCTCGCGCGCGCCGACGACGTACGCGAAGCCGGTGTCCTCGTTCATGGCCACGTTGTGGGCCCGGCCGAAGTCGGTGTACCGGCTGGTGGCCTCGAAGGTCGCCGGAGCAGCCTTGCGGTCCACGTCACGGAGCTGGGTGAGGTCGAAGACCTGCATGCCGTGCCCGCGGGCCTCAGCGACGATGTAGGCGTGGTTGTCGTAAACCTTGATGTCGCGCCAGATCACGTTGTTGGTGCCCGAGGTCGGCAGGTTCCCGAGGTAGACCGGCCTGCGCTCGTTGGTGACGTCGACGAAGGCGGTGCCGTTGTCGCGGCCCGCGATCGCGTAGCGACGCTCGGTGACGGGGTCGGTCCAGCCCCAGACGTCTGATCCGCGCCCGCCACCGATGGCGGACATCGGCAGGTAGCTCGCCAGGTTCACGTTGTCGCAGGGGAAGTAGCCCGCCTGACCGTCCACGCACGGGGCTCCGGCGCCGCCGCTCTGGCCCAGAATCGGCTCGGTGGGGAACTTCGGGTCGACCTCACCGACGGCGTCCTTGCCGTGGCCCTCCTCCTCGCCCTCGTGTGCGAGGGCGGGCAGCGTCGAGATGACGAGGGCTGCCAACGAAGCCGCCAGGCCCGCGGTAGCGGCGCCTGCGGCGACATGACGAAATGCCATGGATCACTCCTTGTGGGATGAAAGGGATGGACCGAACCTCATCAGAAAGGCCATCGCGCCACAAGGGGGGACGCCCTGCAGAGATGTGCACTGCGTCAACCGGCAGCGCAGAGGCAGTAACCCTTTGGCTCCGCGCTCGTTGTGACCACGGACACTTTCTCGACAGCGAAGGCATGACACATGACGCGACGGCCAATACTCGGGGCACTCACAGGTGCGGCGGCCCTGGCAATCACGGTGCTTCCTGCGACCACCGCCACCGCCCACGACGGCGGTGTCGGCGACCTGCCGACCAACACTCGCGGACTGACCGTGGCCGACTCCGGCGCGGGTAACGCGATGGAGTTCGTGACGAACCTGCAGTACACCGGCGAGGCGACCGGCCAGGACCAGTCCGGCTCCGACATCGAGTTCCTCAAGGTCGGCAAGCGCGAGTACGCCCTCGCTGGCACCCTGCGCAAGGGCCTGCAGATCGTCGACATCACCAATCCCCAGCAGCCGTTCATCGCAGCGGTTTACGACTGCGCGATCAGCCAGGGCGACATCCAGGTCTGGCAGCACGACCGGCGGATCCTGGCCAGCTACACGGCGGACGGCACGTTCGGTGCCGCGGGTGCAGCGTCCAAGTGCGCACGGGACCTGAACCTTGACGCCTCAGCAGCCGGCACCGTGATCGTGGACCTCACCACACCGTCGCAGCCGCAGACGGTCAGCTATCTCGCCGTGCCGCGTGGCTCGCACAACATGACGATCCACCCGAGTGGCGACTACCTGTACAACTCCAACTCCGACCTGGCCACGAGCACGTCGCCGACGATCACCATCTACGACATCTCCCAGCCGGAGACGCCGCGCAAGGTGCAGGACTACAAGATCCCGTTCGTGCCGCTGTCGCTCGGCTCGGAGTCGCACGACATCACCTTCAACGAGGACGGCACCCGGGCCTACTCCGCGGCCCTGTCGCAGACCCTGATCCTGGACACCACGGACCCGGAGAACCCCAAGCAGGTCGGCCAGATCCTCGACCCGACGATCAACGTGTCGCACCAGGCTGACCCGGTCACCCTGACGCGCAAGGACGGCACTGAGCGCGACGTCCTGGTCGTCACTGACGAGCGCGCCGGTGCCGCGGCGAGTGCCGAGTGCCCGGGCGGTGGCCTGCACATCTACGACATCACCGGTGAGAAGGAGGCTGCCCCGGAGAAGATCGGCACCTGGTTCATCGGCGCCGTGCAGCCCCAGGGCGGAGCGACCTGCACCTCGCACGTGCTGCGGATCTACCCGGAGCAGGAGATGCTGACCATCGCCTGGTACTCCCAGGGAGTGCGCGTCCTCGACATCTCCGGCCTCGCCGACCTGAAGGGCTCGCCCACCACGGTCGGCATCGGTGACGGCGCCGGCATGCGGGAGGTGGGGACCTACACCCTGCCCGACTCCGACACGTGGTCGTTCAAGACCAACCGGATCGCCGCCGACGGCTCCTTCTACGGCTACGGCAACGACCTGGTTCGCGGCTTCGACGTGTACAAGTTCGACGGTGCCGGTCTGAGCGTGCCGCCTCTCGAGCCGCAGAACCTGGCCAAGCAGCAGCCTCCGGCGAAGGGCAAGCAGATGGCCGGCTTCGCGATCGTTGCGCCTGCCCTGCTGCTCGCGGCGGTTGCGCGACGTCGTACCCGCAAGGACGGCTGACCCACGGCTCCGGACCGCTCCCCTGCGAGGGGCCTTTCCAGGGGAGCGGTCCGGTTACTCTCGACAACGTGGCCCGGATCCGTGTCGGCATCTCGGGGTGGAACTACCCCGGGTGGCGGGGCGACTTCTACCCCAAGGGTCTGGTGCAGCGGCGCGAGCTGGAGTACGCCGCCCAACGGCTGACCTCGATCGAGATCAACGGGTCCTTCTACTCCCTGCAACGCCCGACCAGCTACGCGGCCTGGCGCGAGCAGACCCCTGACGACTTCGTGTTCGCGGTCAAGGGCGGTCGGTTCATCACCCACCTGAAGAAGCTCGCCGGGGTGGAGACGGCGCTGGCCAACTTCTTCGCCTCAGGCCCCCTCGCGCTGGGCCCCAAGCTCGGCCCGATCCTCTGGCAGCTGCCGCCGACGCTTGGGTACGACGAGGCGCGGCTCGCCGCGTTCTTCGACCTCCTGCCCCGGTCCACCGCCGAGGCAGCTGCCCTTGCCAAGCAGCACGACGCCAAGGTGCCCGAGGACCGGGCGCTCACCGTGGCCGAGGCCGACCAGCCGTTGCGGCACGCGATGGAGGTGAGGCATGCCAGCTTCGCGACTCCCGCGGCGACGCAGCTGTTGCAGGCCCACGACATCGCCTTCGTCGTGGCCGACACCGCCGGACGATGGCCGCTCGTCGAGCAGGTCACCAGTGACTTCATGTACGTGCGGCTCCACGGCGACCTCGAGCTCTACACCAGCGGCTACACCGCCGAGGCCCTGAACCGTTGGGCGGCAAAGGTGACCGGGTGGGCGGGGGACGGCCAGGACGTGTTCGTCTACTTCGACAACGACGCCAAGGGGTACGCACCCCACGACGCCATGGCCCTGCTGCGCCGCGTAGACCCCGGCCGTCCTGAGTAGGGTGCGCACGTGGATCTCCTGCGCGGCGCCCTCGACCCCGACGACCCCGCGCTCGAGATGGCCCTGGCGCAGGCGCTGCTTCGTCGGGTGAGCCGGGGCGAGTCCGGTCCGGTGCTGCGGGTCTACCGTCCTCGCTCAAGCGTCGTCGCGTTCGGCCGTCGCGACGTCCGGCTCGGAGGGTTCGCCCCGGCCGTCGCCTTGGCGCGGCGCGAAGGGTTCACACCCGTCGTACGCGCTCCAGGTGGTCGCGCCGTGGCCTACACGCCGCAGGCACTGGTGATGGACCACGTGAGCCCCGACCCACAGTGGCCTTCGGGGATGGACGGGCGGTTCACCGAGTACGGCGAGCTCTGGGCCGAGGTGCTCAGGGGGCGTGGCGTCGACGCCCGCGTCGGCGAGGTGCCCGGGGAGTACTGCCCCGGCTCGTGCAGCGTGAACGCCCGCGGGGAGGTCAAGCTGGTCGGAACCGCACAGCGGATGGTCCGTGGTGCCTGGCTCTTCAGCGCAGTGCTGATCTTCGACGACGCCCCTGTGCTGCGACCGCTGCTCTCGGGCATCTACGAGACGCTGGAGCTGCCGTTCGCGGACAGCTCGGTCGGCTCGGTGGTCGAGGAGGCTCCGGGCCTGGGCCTCGACGCCGTGGAGTCGTCGGTGCTGGCTGCGTACGACGGCCGGTTCGGCCTGCGGCCGGCGGCGATCGACGACGAGCTCATGGCTGAGGCACACGAACATCTAGGGGACCACCAGCCGTGACAGCGAGCGATCAGAGTTAAGGCTTGGTCAAGAACCAGGAGAGGCCGTAGCCTCCCGCCGCGGTGTGGCGTTGATCACGTGACAGCAGCATTCGCAGCGGACCACAAGGGGAACATCATGAACGAGCTCTGCTTCATCCTCGCGCCGTACCGTGGCTTCCGTCCCGTCCGGGACCCCGCCGCCACCCGCCTCACCACCGCGCGCTTCGGGCGTCCGGCCCCCGTCGCCCCGGCCACGCCCCAGGCGCTGGCGAAGGCCTCCTGATCTCTCGCGTCCCAGGGCTCAGCGCCCGGGCCTGAGCCAGGCAGTCCAACGCTCGATCGGGACGTAGCCCATCGCCTGGTAGACCGGGCGGCCGTCGTCACTGGCGATCAGCATCGCCGGCTGGCCGGGCTCCGAGAGGGTCGCGGCCCAGGTCACGGCGGCTCCGGCTCCCCGTCGGCGGGCGTTCGGCAAGGCGGCGACGTACTCCACCAGCGTCGCCCCGGCGTGGGAGTGGGCGGCGGCCACGGAAGCCGGCTCCCCGTCGACGTAGCCGAGCCAGACGCGGGACGAGCCACCCAGGATCGCGGGGCCGAGCAGGTCCCCCGGGCTCAGCGGCTCCAGGTCGGGCATCGGGTAGCCCTCGACCAGCACCCGCTCAGCCACCGCCAGAGCCTCCGCGTCGGTCACCTCCCGCACCTCCACACCAGGTCGTGCGAAGACCTCGTGCAGGGCTGGGAACCGCACCATCAAGGGCGGGTGACCGATCAGCGTGAGGCCGTAGGGGGAGAGATCCCCCGTCGGCCATGGGCTCAGCAGCAGGTAAGGCACCGCCTCGCTGAAGAGGCTCTCGATCTCCGCGACCACCGCCGCTGGGTCCTCCAGCGGTTGCAGCAGCACGACGGGGTTGGTCAGCGCCCCACGG
>JBFIWG010000118.1:0-8980 GCA_041606495.1 Nocardioidaceae bacterium | reverse complement strand
GCGCCGACCCACGCCGGAACGTCGTACCCGTCCACCAGCGCGACCGCCAGCCAGTCGTTGGCGACACCCTCGGTCAACGCCATCGCCAGCACCATCAGCCCGATCGCGAGCGTGCGTGGCTCCAGCCAGGCGCGGAGCGGGTGCGCCGACCTGGTGCCGATCTCGACTTGTTCCTCGTCCTCCTCCGCCTCGGGCGGCAGGAACGAGCGCACCGCCACGATCGGGAGCAGCAGCACCAGCACCGATGACAGCGCCAGGTGGGTCGTGATTGAGGCCTCCAGCCAGGCGGCGGTGGCTCCCACCCCTGCACCGACCATCGTGCCCAGGCTGAACGCAGCATGGAAGCGAGGCATGATCGTGCGCTCGATCTGGCGCTCGACCGCGGCTCCCTCCACGTTCATCGCGACGTCCCACGTTCCGGAGCCGAACCCGAGCAGGAACAGCCCGACCGCGGTGAGCCAGACCTCGCCGGCCACACCGGCGCCGGCGCCCGCCACGGCCAGTCCCACGGCGTCGACCACGGCGGACACCGCCACCACCCGCGCCGCTCCGAACCGATGGACCCACAACCCCGCCGAGGGCAACGCGATGACCGAGCCGACCGAGAGGGCCAGCAGCAGGGTGCCAAGCTGACCTGGGGTCAGGCCCAGAGCGCTCTTGGCCTCTGGGATCCGCGCGACCCACGTGGCGAAGGCGAAGCCGTTGATCGCGAAGACCGCGGCGACAGCGTTGCGGGCGCGCAGCGCCGACGCCTGGGGAATGTGCATGCCACATCATCACCCCAGGGCAGAAAGCCCGGCGATCGAGTTTCTCGGTCCGAGACGCTCAGATCTGCGGCGACACCTGCTCGGCGACCACACGCTGTTCCGGCACCCGCTCCTCGGAGACCCCTTGGGGAGCGACCACAACCGGGCAGCGGGCCTCGCGGATCAGGGTGCGGGCCACCGAACCGAGGTAGATGCCGAGTGGGGCCCCGTGCCCCCGTCGACCTACCACGATCAGGTCCGTCCCCTCGGTTGCCCCGACCAAGGCAGGCGCCGGGTACTGGTGCCGTAGGTCGAGCTCGACCTCGACTGCTGGGTACAGCTCTCGCCAGGGACGGACGATCTCCTGCATCTGTGCCGCCGCCGAGTTGCGCCACTCCTCGAGTCCCACCCGGGAGACGATCACGTCGTCGTAGGCGTTCGGCAACTTCCAGGCGTGGAGCACGGTCAGGTGTGCACCACGCTCGGCGGCCGTCGCGAACGCGAGCCCAAGGGCGTCGATGGAGGGCCCGGACCCGTCGACGCCGACGACGATCCGGCCGCTGGCGGAACCCTCGGTCCAGGTCGACGGCACGCTGACGACAGGACAGTGGGCTCGGGCGGCCACGCCCGTGGTCGTGGAGCTGGTGAGGATGCGCCCGAGCATCGAACGGTCGCGGTGCCCGAGCACCACCATGCGCGCGTTGTCACTGGCACGGCTCAGGAGGTACGTCGCCGAGCCCGGCCTGACCATGCTCTCCACGGGGATGTTCACGTCCAGCTCGCGGACCAGCCGCTCGGCCTCTCGAACGATGCTCTGCCCCACCTCGGCGAACGACTCCGCACTGATCAGCGGCAGCATCGGTGCCATGGGTGCGGTCTCGTGAATGGCGTGCACCAGCCGCAACCCGCCCTCGTGCCCCTGCGCCTCGTGAACGGCGTAGCGGATGGCCCGGTGGCTCTGGTCCGTGCCGTCGACGCCGACGACGATGGGGAGTCCCCTGGATGCGGTCATGGCGTTCCCTTCCCTGTGCGCTGCGGCCTCAGACCAGCAAAGGCCACGCCGATGCCCATCGTGAGAGGCCTGCGACCACGCGACTAGGGCCGTTGGGCCCTACTTGGACACCGGGGACATCTCGCCGGGCGCGCCCGGGGCCGTTAGACCCTTTGCGGCTGCTCTGTCTCGCAGCAGGATGGTGGGGAGACCAGGAGGTGGGAAGGATGCTCGTCCGGGATGTGATGACCGCTCCCGCGATCACTGTCTCCGCCACGACCCCGGTCAAGGACGGCTTGAAGCTGCTCGACCGGCACCACGTCACCGCGCTCCCGGTGACCGACCGTGAGGAGCACCTGGTGGGCATCGTCAGCGAGGCGGACCTCCTGCGTGACGTGGTCCGGCCCGATGAACGCCTGCACATGATTCCGCACGAGGAGTCCGAGCAGCATCCGCGCTGCGTCGAGGACGTGATGACCACGCTCTCGATCTCGGTGACCCCGGAGACCGATGTGAGCGACGTGGTGGAGCTGATGACCTCGACCGCGGTCAAGAGCCTGCCGGTCATAGACCATGAACGCGTGGTCGGCGTGATCAGTCGCAGCGACATCGTGCACCTGCTCGCTCGCAACGACGAGGCCATCCACGGCGAGATCGACGAGCTCTTGCGCAGCGCCGGCCTGGAGTGCGAGGTCGACGTCGACGGTGGCGACGTACGCATCGAGGGCCCGATGGACCCGCACCAACGCCGGATCGCCGAGGTGATCGCCGGCTCGGTGACCGGCGTGCTGTCCGTGCGCGTCCGTGGCTGAGGGTTCGCCGGCAGCGGCTACGGATCACCGACCGCGCCGGGTCTGCGCCGGTCGCAACCGGCCCGTTGGCGGACGGTAGTTCGTGAGCAGATGGCGGTCTGCGGGCTCCCGCAACAGCCACGTGCTCACGAACTAACCGCCACCCCAGCCCATTTGGCGGTAGCCGCACCTGCCCACCCAGGAAACAGGTGCCGTTCCCGCCAGACGAAGCCGCCCGCCCCCGCCCGAGCAGCACGCAGGCCCAGGACAGGGGCCCTGGGCCTGCGTGCGGTCTGGTCCGCTCAGCCGATCAAGGTTCGATGGTGACCTGCCTCCGTGACGTGCGGGATCGGATGGCCAGCAGCGACTGGTACGTCGGCACTAACCGCTCAACTGACTGTCGAAGAGCGCCTCTTCCGCCTCGTCGTTCCACGTGTCGCCGGGGCCCAGCTTCTCGGCGACATCCGGCAGCCGCTCTTTCAGCTCATCGAGCCCCATCAGGGGGAGGTCGTGGATCTGCGGGAAGATCAGGACCTTCCCGGAGTAGCTGCCGTCGACCAGGGCCTGGAGGCCATCCTTGGCCGCCCGCATGCCGCCGACGGCGCCCACGATGGATCCCGGAGAGAGCGTGCCCTGGTTGGCCAGGTCCACGACCTGCTGCTGATCGTGAATGGTCAATCCTGAGGTCCCTGTGTACTGGGCATTGTTCAGGTAGACCGCGCTCAGGTTTAACGGCGCCAGGGTGCCGTTGGGAACACCGGCGAAGAAGACCAGCATGCCGTCGGGATTCATCAGTGTGTCGGCCTCGGCCATCACAGCGGAGATGGGGACACTGACCACCACATCGTCGGCCCCCTGGTTGTCGGTGATCCCCATGACGAACTCGCGAAGAGGTTGGTCCGCGGTCTGGGAGTTGTAGGTGAGCAGCTCGCAGTCGTTGCTCTCCGCCAGGTGGCCCAGACGATCCTCGAGACTCTTCAGGCGTTCATCGCTCAGCTCCGTGGCGACGATCTTGCTGGGGCCGTCGGGCTGCTGGATGGCCCTCTGGACATGCATCAACCCCATGGGGCCGCCGGCGCCCACAAAGACAGTGGTGCCCTTGGAACGCAGATCACAGCGGTTGCGCGCCTCCCCATAGGAGGCGGCGATATCCGGTCCCCGGCCGCCGAGGTAGGCGGTGTAGTCGTAGTGCAGGCGGCCCACGTCGGTGTCCACCAAGCCGTCCAGGGCGGTCTCGCCCACCAGGTTGAGGGTGCCCCGCCGGGCAATGTGCTTGGCCACGGCACCCACCGTTGTCGCGGAACGGGGATCGAGCATCACGATATCGTCGAAGCCGGCGCCGCCGGTCAGCTCGTCCACCAAAGCCTGATAGTCATCAGTACCGACGCCGTTGCGCACGATCTTCTCGGCCGAGGTTTGCTCCACCAGCTTTTCCACCGAGGCGGGCACGTCGGTCATCACAATGGTGGCCGGGGCGCTCAGGCCAGAAGAGAAGAGGTATTCCCGCTCATCTCCGGGCCGGCCGATGATCCACATGATCCCGCCGGTCTTGGGCTCGAGGCGGCGACGTTGGGTATAGGCCGCCATCACGCATCCCCAAGGCTCCAGCGTGGAGGCCTCGGCATACCCCATCGTGTCAGGGACGGGCAGCAGGCAGGCACCATCGTCGGTGTCGAGCATTTCCGCGCCGATCAGGTGGTACTGGATCAGTCCGCCGGGAATGGTGTAGCCGTAGGCCGTGCTCTTGCCGTCCTGATAGATGTCGGGTTGCACGGCCAGTCGCTGGCCGGCGTGATACCGGTCTTTGAGGTTCTCTCCGACCTTGATCACCGTGAGGCTGACCTCGTGCCCCAGTCGGGTGGGCTCCTTGGACAGGTCGCGATTGTAGAGCTTCGGGTGGCTGCCGCCCGCGCGAAGGATCTTCACGTCGGAGAAGCAGAGTCCCACACTGTCGATGCGAACCAGCATCTGGTCGGCATTGGGTTCGGGGATGGGCAGCAGTTCGGGTTGACCATCCTTGCCCATGTTCTCTTCGCCCGCGCCGTAGACGTTCCAGGCCCAGCTTTCTTCCGGCAGGTCGAGGTCGGCCGCGCGGTACCGGCTGTACGTTGATGTCATGGTTCCTCCGTGTTCAGGTGCCTGAAGCCCCAGGGACATTGCGCAGGGCCTTCATTCGTCGCCCTCCTCGTCCTCGGGAGCAAGCAGCTCCAGGACCTCGTTGACGTCGGTTGTCTCGCGCAGCGTCTTCGCCTTGGCCGGGTCGCTGAGGATCCCTGCCAGGGACTGGAGAATCGTCAGGTGCTCGTCGCTCCGCGAGGCGATGGCGATGCACAGCTGCACCTGCTTGCCGCTCCAGTCGACCCCGTCCGGGAACTGCAGCACCGCGATGGCGGCCCGCTGGATGTGCTCCCGGCTGGCGTCGGTCCCGTGCGGGATGGCGGTCCCCTCGCCCATGTACGTCGACACGGACTCCTCCCGTTCGAGGATGGCGTCGGCGTAGGCCTGGTTGGCGGCCCCGATCTCCACGAGGACCGCACCGCACTGGCGAAGGGCGTCTAGCTTGTCGGTGGCGGTGAGACCGAGGCGCACTCCATCTGCGGTGAGCACCTCGGTCGCGCCGGCTGCCTCAGGACTCAAGGACCTGGCCCTCCTTGATCGCGGACTCCACCTTCGCGAAGGCCGGGTCGCCCATGAACACGTTGAAGGGCACGATCACCGCGTCCGGCACGATTCCCCTGGCCCGGTCGGCCAGGCCGGCGTGGCACAGGACCACCTGGGTGTCGGCCGGGATGTTGTTGACCGGGGTGTGCTCGACGGTGACGTCGTACTTCTTCAGCTTCTTCTTCATGGTGCTCGCGACCATCACGCTGCTGCCCATGCCTGCGTCACAGGCGATGACCACCTTGTGCACGTCGGATCCGTTGATCTGAGGCATTCTCGTTCATCCTTCCGTTGATGGGTGCTGACTCGGGGTTGGCTAGTGGTCAGTCGCCGACGATGACCTCGTCCTCCGGACGGTGCAGCTCTTCCTTGCGCTCGGCTCGACCGAATCCCATGAGCACCGCTGCCACACCGAACGACACTGCGGTCGCGATCACCACCGAGCTCAGCACCGCGAAGTGCTCGCCTCGAGGCGTCACCGCGAGGTAGGCGAAGATGCTTCCGGGAGAGGGTGTGGAGACCAGTCCGGCTCCGGTGACCATTGCGGTGGTGACGCCCGCCATGCCGCCGGCGATCGCGGCGATGATCAGCTTGGGCTTCATCAGCACGTACGGGAAGTAGATCTCGTGGATACCACCGAGGAAGTGGATGATGATCGCGCCGGGCGCGGTGGGACGAAGCGCCTTGGGGCCGAAGAACAGGTACGCCAGCAGGATGCCGAGGCCGGGGCCGGGGTTCGTCTCGATCATGAACAGGACCGACTGGCCCTTCTCCGTCACCTCAGCGACACCGAGCGGAGACAGCACACCGTGGTTGATGGCGTTGTTCAGGAACAGCACCTTCGCCGGCTCGACCAGGATTGACACGAGCGGAAGCAAGTTGTTCGCCACGAGCCAGTCGACGCCGTCACCGGCGACGTTGGTGACTGCACGCACGACGGGGCCGATGCCGTAAAGACCCGCGATGGCCATCGCACCACCGATGATGCCGGCGGTGAAGTTGTCGATCAGCATCTCGAAGCCGGACGGGACCCGGTCCTCGAAGAACTTGTCGACGAGCTTGATGATGTAACCGGCCAGCGGGCCGATGATCATCGCGCCCAGGAACATCGGGATGTCGGTGCCGACGATGACACCCATCGTGGCGATGGCGCCGACGACCGCACCACGCTGCCCGTGCACCATCCGACCACCGGTGTAACCGATGAGGATCGGCAGCAACGTCAGGATCATCGGACCGACGAGGGTCGCCATCTTCTCGTTCGGCAACCAGCCGGTCGGGATGAACAGCGCCGTGATCAGGCCCCACGCGATGAACGCCGCAATGTTGGGCATGATCATGCCGGCGAGGTAACCGCCGAACCGCTGCACTCGTGCGCGGAAGCCCCCACCCTCCAAGTTCTTGTTCATTGTTGCGTCTGGCATTGCCATGGTGCTGCTCCGTTTCTCCAGGCCTTGTGACAGAGATCTCGGGGATCTGTGATTACCTTTATATGCCTTTCTTTGTGTGGCGTCAAGGGCTCTGGGGCCTTCCATGTCAAAACGAAACCAAAAACGCGGGCGCGAAGCCACAAGCAAGAAGATGTGTCGGGAGACGGCTGATACGCCCTCGTTTCTGCACCGCGGGCCAGTCCGAACACGTCATGGCCACGGCTGCCAGCGGGGTCTAGCGTCAAAGACGACGGCGGATCTCGGGCCGTCGCCACTACTGCTCCCGGACGCCCGGCCGGGACGGTTTCGGAAGGGCGGGGCGGCGTGCGGGGCCGGGTCCTGGCTTCAACAGGGGCGGTTCGGACGTACCCCGCCTTCCCGTCTCCTCCGGTGCCGTTGGCGTCCGGCACGCAGACCGACCCCGCGGTGTGCTGGGCGCCGACTCCGGCGCAGACACGCCACAACGGCGCAGGTGCGCTGTTCGGGTGAGCCGAGGGCGTTCTGGGTCGCCACAACGGCGCACGTGACCGATTGCGTCACTCAGGACGGCGGACGGGCGGTCTAGCGGTCGGAGCCGTGGCGCAGGCCGAGGACGACCATCGCGATACCGGCGGCGGCCACCACCGGGCCGGCCAACGCCCAGAACGTCACGCCGGTCATCGGACTTCCCTCGACGTACCCCAGGCCCTGCAGCGTCCAGACCGCCCCGCTCAGGACGAGCAGGGCACCGACGCTGAGGTACATCGGCCGGCGCATCAGATCGCGCAGCCGTCCGGCCCGCAGGCGGCGTCGTCGTTGGCCGCGACCATGGTCAGCGGGCGGCTCTCGGCCCAGGCGCGCTCGAGGACCTGCACCAGCTGCTCGGCGGGCTGGGCCCCGGAGACGCCGTACTTCCGGTCGATCACGAAGAACGGGACTCCGCTGATGCCGAGGGCGTGCGCCTCCGACTCGTCAGCGCGTACGGCGGCCGCGAAGGTCTGCTGCTCGAGGGCCTCGGCGACCTGTGCCTGGTCGAGGCCGGCCTCGGCGGCCAGGCGGACCAGCGTCTCCCGGTCCCCCACGGCCGCGCCCTCGGTGAAGTAGCCGAGGAGCAGGCGCTCCTTCACCTGGTCCTGGATCCCGTGCGAGGCGGCGAGGTGGATCACCTGGTGGGCGTCGAACGTGTTCGCGGCCACGGCGCGTTCGAAGTGGAAGTCGAGTCCTTCAGCCGCCGCGGCGGCGGTCATGTTGTCGATCATCTGCTGTGCGCCGGCGCGGGAGGTGCCGTACTTGCGGGCGAGACGGTCGGTGTAGTCGGCGCCCTCACGGTCTTCCTCGGACCGGGCGCCGGGGTCCAGCTCGAAGCTCTTCCACTCCACCTCGACCTGATCGGCGTGCTCGAAGCCTCGCAGCGCCTCCTCGAACCTGCGCTTGCCCACGTAGCACCACGGGCAGACGACGTCGGACCAGATCTCGACCTTCATGCAGCAGCTCTCCTTCGCGGGTGCGTCCACCCATTGGCAACGCCCTGCCGGCGCCGATATTCCCCGAACCGCCCGATTGCCAAACTCCAGGACGGGACGCTCGAGGCGGTGAGCCCGACCAGGAGCAACGCAGCAGTCGGCGCGAGCACGGCCAGCGGAGCCTGCTCGACGAACGGCAGACCGTCGTACAGCAGCCGGCCCCAGTGCGGGGCGGGCGACGCGGCGCCGAGGCCGAGGAACGCCAGCCCGGTGAGTGCCAGCGCAGAATGCCCGACCCGCGCCGCGGCGTGCCCGACCAGCGGCCCGATCACGGCCGGCAGCAGCTCGCTGGTGAGCACCTGCCTACGCGTCATTCCCAGCGCCACCGCCGCCACCACGTGGCCCGCCTGCCGTTGCTCCTGCATCAGCGTCTGACCGTGGGTGGCGAGCGGGATCCACGCGACCAGCAGCACCGCCAGGATCGCGGCCGCCTGACCTGGGCCGGTTGCCGCGGCCACCAGCAGGCCGACCACGACGGCCGGCAGTGCGTTGCCCAACCAGGTGAGTGCGCCGCTGCGCCGGCCGGTCGCCGCGACGACGAGTGCCACCACCAGGGCAGCCCCGGTTACGGCGACGGCCGGGGCGACAGTCAGGACGAGGCCATGAGCCACCCGGGCCAGCAGGTCCCGTCCCAGGTGGTCGGTGCCCAAGGGGTACGCCGCTGAGGGACCCTCGAACCTGTCCACCAACGACACCGCGAGCGGGTCCCGAGCAAGCCCGGCCACCGTCGTCACCACCAGAAGTACGACGGCCATCACCCCGACGCGCGCATCCGGGCGACTGACGCCCCGGTACCGCGCTACGCCCACGCTCCCCGCACCCACCAGCGACCGTCGCGACCACTGCCCCAGCGCGCCGG
>JBFIWG010000117.1:0-9035 GCA_041606495.1 Nocardioidaceae bacterium | reverse complement strand
GGGCTGCTGCGGCGGTGGTGGGGTCATGTACGGCGCCCGTGCTGCCTGCTGCACCGGCGGCTGCGTCGGATAAGGCTCCGGCCGGGCCATCGGAGGCGCCGGGACCGGCGCGCGGGCGGTCAGCGGGGTCGTCCTAGGCGGCTGCTGCCGGGTCAACGGCGTGGTCGCGGACGGCTGCACCTGGGTCGACGGCATGGTCAGCGGCGTGGTCGCCGGGACAGGATCGATGACCTCGGTGGCCGCAGCGGTCTCACCAGTCACCTGGTCGAGCACGTCCGTCGGGTCGTCGTCGGCGGCGATGATCGCCAGGGGCATGGTGAAGTCGTCGCTCGCCTCGACCGGTCGGGGCGGGGTGCGGAGGTCGGCCAGCGCGGCCGGCATCTCGGGGCGGTCGAGCGGGTTCGGAGCCAGGCAGGCCCGAAGCAGGGGCAACAGGTCGGAGGGTACGTCGGACAGGTCGTGCTCGCCGCGCCGCACGCGGTCCATGATCGCCATCGCCGGGCCACGCCCGAACGGCGGTCGACCCGTCGCGGCGAACACCACGGTCGCGGCCCAGGAGTGCACGTCCGACGCGACGGTGGCGTCGTCGCCGTACAGGATCTCCGGAGCCAGGTAGCCCGGCGTGCCCAGCAGCCACCCGGTGACGGTGAGCCGGGGGTCCTCGGCGAGGCGTGCGAGACCGAAGTCGATCAGTACCGGCGAGCGCCCCTCGAGCAGCACGTTGGAGGGCTTGATGTCGCGGTGCAGCACGCCGACCCCGTGCACCGCGATCACTGCCTCGGCCAGACCGGCGGCGAAGAACCGGAGGTCCTCGCCCTCGAGCACGCCCTCCTGGCGGATGTGCTCGTGCAGGGACAGGCCGGGGACGTAGCGGGTAGCCACGAACGGCAGCTCACCCCAGGGGTCGGCCTCGATCACCTCGGCGATCCGGGGGCTGCGCACGCGACGCAGCGATGCGACCTCACGCGAGAGACGCTCGCGTGCCTCGTCGTCCCCGATGATGTGCGGCCGTAGGACCTTGAGCGCGACCCGGCGGCCGTCGGGGGCCTGCGCAAGGTGCACGACCCCCATGCCGCCCTCGCCGATCTTGGTCAGCAGCCGGTAGTCCCCGACCCGCAGATCGGACTTGGGGGCAGCAGGCTGCGGCGTCGACGTGCTCACCGGACAACGGTAACCGAGGCGGCGACGAACAGAGAGCGCCGACAGGCCTCAGAGAACCCGGTGCATCCAGCCGAAGGAGTCCTCGGCGCGGCCGTACTGGATGTCCACGAGAGCCTGGCGGACGCGCTTGGTGACCGGACCCGTTTCGTCGCCGTTGCCGACCTCGCCGCCCTTCCAGCGCAGCATGCCGACGGGCGTCACGACGGCGGCCGTGCCGCACGCGAACACCTCGGCGATGCGACCCGACCGGACCCCGTCACGCCACTCGTCGACGGAGAACTGGCGCTCCTCGACCTTGTGGCCGAGCTGGTCACACAGGTCCATGATCGACTTGCGCGTGATGCCCTCGAGGATCGTGCCGGACAGCTCGGGCGTGACGATCGAGCCGTCGTCGAAGACGAAGTAGAGGTTCATCCCGCCGAGCTCCTCGACCCACTTCTTCTCGACCGTGTCGAGGAAGGCCACCTGGTCGCAGCCGTGGTCGAGCGCCTCCTGCTGGGCGATGAGCGAGCTGGCGTAGTTGCCGCCGGTCTTGGCCGCCCCGGTGCCACCGACCCCGGCGCGGGAGTACTCCTCGCTGAGCCAGATGGAGACAGGCTTGAGGCCCTTGGCGAAGTAGGCGCCGGCCGGCGAGGCGATCACCATGTAGGTGACGTGCCGCGCAGGGCGCACGCCCAGGAACTTCTCGGAGGCGAACATGAACGGGCGCAGGTAGAGGCTCTTCTCCCCTGCCGCGTCCGGCACCCACCGCTCGTCCTCCTTGATGAGGGCGTCGACGGAGGCCACGTAGTCCGCGACCGGCAGCTCGGGCAGCGCGAGCCGATGGGCCGAGCGGACCATGCGGGCGGCGTTCTCCTCGGGCCGGAACGTCCAGACCGAGCCGTCGTCGTGCCGGTAGGCCTTCATCCCCTCGAAGATCTCCTGCGCGTAGTGCAGGACGGCCGTGGCCGGGTCGAGAGTCAGTGGGGCGTACGGAGTGACGCGGGCGTTGTGCCAGCCGTTGTCGGGTGTCCACTCGGCCACGAACATGTGGTCGGTGAAGTGCAGACCGAAGCCAGGGTTGGCCAGGATCTCAGCGAGCTTCTCCTCGCTGATCGGGCTGTCGGTGGGCGTGACCTCGATCTGCAGCGTGCTGTCCATGACGTGCACGGTATCGAACCTCCGCGGGCGAGTTGCAGGCTGACTGGGAAACGGGGCGTCAGCCGGATACTCGTGCCGCGACGGCGTCGCCCACCTCGGAGGTACGTCGGGCCTCGGACCCCTCTCGTCCGGCCAGGTCGGCCACCACGGCAGACTCGAGCGCGACTGCGGCCTCGCTCATGCCGAGGTGGTCGAGCAGCAGGCCCACGGACAGGATCGCTGCGGTCGGATCGGCCTTCTGCTGGCCGGCGATGTCCGGGGCGGACCCGTGGACCGGCTCGAACATGCTCGGGAAGGTGCGGTCGGGATTCACGTTGCCGCTCGCGGCGAGCCCGATGCCGCCGGTGATGGCCGCGGCGAGGTCGGTGATGATGTCGCCGAACAGGTTGTCGGTGACGATCACGTCAAAGCGTCCCGGGTCGGTGGTCATGAAGATGGTGGCTGCGTCGATGTGCAGGTAGTCCACGGTGACGTCGGGGAACTCCTTGCCCACCTCGGCGACGACGCGGGACCAGACGGCTCCGGCGTGCACGAGCACGTTGGTCTTGTGCACCAGGGTGAGCCGCTTGCGAGGACGCCGGCTGGCGCGGGTGAACGCGTCGCGCACCACCCGCTCGACACCGAAGGCGGTGTTCACGCTGACCTCGGTGGCGATCTCGGCCGGCGTACCGACACGAAGGGCGCCGCCATTGCCGACGTACGGCCCCTCGGTCCCCTCACGAACCACCACGAAGTCAACCTCCCCCGGGTGCGCCAGCGGGGAGCTGGCGCCGGGGAAGATCCGGGACGGGCGGAGGTTGACGTAGTGGTCGAGCTCAAAACGAAGACGCAGCAGCAGCCCGCGCTCCAAGATGCCTGGCGGCAGGTTGGGGTCCCCTGGCTTGCCACCCACGGCCCCGAGCAGGATGGCGTCGTGCCCCTTGATCTCGGCGAGCACCGAGTCGGGCAGGACCTCCCCTGTGGCGAGGTACCGCTCCGCCCCGAGGTCGTAGCGGGTGGGTTCGAACTTCACATCGGCCGGTGCCACCGCCTCGAGCACCTTGAGTGCCTCGGCGGTGACCTCCGGACCGATGCCGTCGCCGGGGATGACGGCGAGCTTCACGGACTGCGTCATGGACGAGACCCTAGTTGTCGTCGGGGCGCTGACCGCCGTGGTCTCTGAGGTCGAGACCGGCCTGCACGGGCTGCAGGTTGGACTCGCCGCTCTCGTAGGGACGGTTCTGGCTGGGGCCCCACTCGGGGTACATGTCGTACATGGTCTTCTCCATCGAGGATCGAGGTGCGCGGTGCGCGTTGTCTTGGACTGCTTGCAGCGGATCGCGCGGGATGGCCGCGGGTGATCTGAGTGCTGTTGCTCCGCTGCGAGCTGAAGAGACTCGATCCTCAGGTGCGGGTTGCGCGACGCTGAGGGGATCTCCAACGAGGGTGCAGGTGATGCGGACTTCGTGTCTCGCTGCGGAGGTTCTTCGTAGGGCCAGACATGCCAGACTCCGCGGCGAGGTGGCCTTACTTAAGAGGCCCCGCCACGGCGGCTGATAAGTACGAAGAAGCTCCGCATAGTGCGATCACGCTAACAACCAGCCGCGCCCACTGTCCGCCCATTGGTAGAAGCTTCTTGCTATGTGAGACGAGGGTCCGTTGCCTGGACCGTGACCCGGTCTCTGCGAGACTGCACCCATGAGCGCCCCCCTCGAGCTTCCGCCCATCGTCTCCAGGGCGTTCGACGTCTCCCGCAGGAGCGGCTACGTCTCGTTCTGCCGCAACGAGACCGGACGGCTCCTCGCCGCACTTGCGGCGAGCCGCAAGGGGACGCTCGCCGAGTTCGGCACCGGGTGCGGGGTCGGTACGGCGTGGCTGCGCAGCGGCATCGGCCGTGACGCGCGGATCCTCACCGCGGAGCTGGATCCCAAGCTCGCCGAGGGCGCAGCCAAGATCTTCGAGGACGACGACCAGGTCGAGGTGGTGGCCGCGGACTGGTCAACACTCAGCGATCGCGGGCCGTTCTCCCTGCTCTTCCTCGACGCTCGCGAGCCCAAGGACAGCGGGGCGGACACGATCATCGACCTCGTCGAGCCCGGCGGCATCGTCGTCCTCGACGACTTCACCCCGTGTGAGTCCTGGCCACCGATCTTCGAAGGCCGCGTCGACACCCTGCGCGAGCACTGGCTCACCGACGAGCGGTTCACCACCGCCGAGGTGATGGTCGCCTCGGACGCGGCAGTGCTGATCGCCACCAAGCGTTGAGCCTCGCCTCAGCAGGGGCAGGCAGCCTCTGAGGGGTCCTCCTCCCGCACCACCGCCACGTCCAGCTCGACGATGAACCAGGGCAGCAGCATCTGCACGAGCGGTCCGATGGACAGCGCGTAGACCACGGTGCCGACGCCGACCACCCCGCCGAGCATCCACCCGACGATGACCACGGTGACCTCGATCGACGTGCGCACCAGCCGAACCGACAGCCCGGTCCGTCGTACCAGCCCGGTCATCAGACCGTCACGAGGTCCGGGACCGAACTGCGAGCCGATGTACATCGCCGTGGCCAGGGCGTTGAGCAGCACGCCGCCGACGAGCAGGGCGATCCGGCCGGCCAGGCCGTCGGGCGTGGTGAGCACGGCCAGTGCGGCGTCGGTGGCCAAGCCGATGAGTACCGCGTTGGCCACGGTGCCTAGGCCGGGCATCTGCCGCAGCGGGATCCAGAGCAGGAGTACGGCGACGCCGGTGACGATCACGATCGTGCCGAAGCTCAACGGCAGGCCGGCCGCCACCCCGTAGTGGAAGACGTCCCAGGGGTCGAGGCCCAGGGTGCCGCGGACCATCATCGCCATCGAGACGCCGTAGAAGACCAGGCCGACCAGCAGCTGCGGGAGCCGGCGCGCGAGGCGCCCGGCACGGATCTGGGCGAGAGGTGACAGGTTGGCCAGCTGAGGGCGACTGGCCTGCACGAAGAGCGACATGGCTCCAACTCTGAGGCCTAGTGGCCTTACATTAAATAGCCAATCGTGCGAGAGTGGCCTCGTGGCTCGCACGATCTCCGCCGCTCGCGTCAAGACGCTGCTCGGCTCGTCGCTCGACCGCTCGCCGGCGTACCTCGCCCTGTCGGACGGCCTGCGGCTGCTGATCTCGGACGGTCGGATCACCGCCGGCACCCGGCTCCCGAGCGAGCGCGACCTCACCGGCGCGCTCGGGGTCAGCCGCACCACCGTGACGCGGGCCTACTCCCACCTCCGCGAGCGTGGTTACCTGGCCTCGCGGCAGGGGTCGGGCAGTGTGGTCCGGCTCCCGACAGCCCGCGGCGGCCGGGTCGACACGATGCTCTCCCCCGGTGAGTCCCCCGAGGACAGCATCGACCTGTCCTGCGCCGCGTCGGCGGCCCCACCAGGCGTGGCGGCGGCCTACGAGGGCGCGGTAGAGCAGCTGCCCGCTTTCCTGACCGGAGCCGGGTACTTCCCCTCGGGCCTACCGGCGCTCAAGCAGGCCATCGCCGACCGGTACGTCGAACGTGGGCTGCCCACCGCACCCGAGCAGATCGTGGTCACGTCCGGCGCTCTCGCTGCTGTCGCGGTCGTCGCCAGGGCGCTCACCGGCATCGGGGACCGGGTGCTGGTCGAGAGCCCGAGCTACCCGAACGCGCTCGCCACCTGGGCGCGGTCCGGGACGCGACTCGTGGGCGTGGGGGTGGACCCGACCGGCTGGGACACCGAGGGCTTCACCGCCGCGATCCGGCAGACCGCCCCGACCGCGGCGTACCTGATTCCGGACTTCCAGAACCCGACCGGCCAGCTCATGCCCGACGAGCAGCGAGCCGAGCTCGGTGCGGCGCTGACCGGCGCGAGGACCGTCGCCATCGTCGACGAGACCCTCGCCGAGATGGCGCTTGACGAGGTCGAGATGCCTCAGCCGATGGGGGTGTTCGTCCCTGACTCGGTCAGTGTGGGCAGTGCCAGCAAGGCGTTCTGGGGTGGGCTCAGGATCGGGTGGCTTCGGGCACCCGACGACCGGGTCGGCGCCCTGGTGTCGTCACGGTTGAGCCTCGACCTGGGGGCGCCGCTGCTCGAGCAGCTGGTGCTCACGGACCTGCTCCAGCAACGCGAGGTGGTGCTCGCCGACCGTCGCCGGCAGCTGTCCGCCTCGAGGGCCGCCTTGATGACGGCGCTGACCGAGCGGCTGCCGGGGTGGCGGTTCCACCGACCGGCCGGAGGGCTGTCGTTGTGGTGCGAGCTGCCCGCACCCCAGTCCTCCGCGCTCACGGCTGCCGCCGAGCACCACCGGCTGCTGCTCGCGCCCGGCCCCAGCTTCGCCCCCGAGGCCGGGCTCGAACGATTCGTCCGGCTGCCTTACGCCAAGCCGCCGGAGGTGCTCACCGAAGCGGTCGACCGGCTTGTCCTGGCGTGGGAGGAAGCGCAGGCGAACCGGACCGCCGCTGGGCGCAGGTCGCCTCTCGTGGCCTAGCTTCGGTCGCCGGAGTCGGTCAGGTCGTCTCGCTGAGGTCGACCGCCCGCACCGACTCGGCGTCGATCGCGGTCCGGATCTCCTCGAGCACCGGACCCGGGATCGCCGAGTCGACCGAGAGTGCGACCAGGGCGTGACCGCCCTTGGTGTCGCGGGCGACCTGCATGCCGGCGATGTTCACGTTGGCGTCACCGAGGATCTGACCGACCGTGCCGACCATGCCCGGCCGGTCGAGGTAGCGCAGGAACGCCAGGTGCTGGGTCGGCTCGATGTCGAGGTCGTACTCGTTGACCTCGACCAGCCGCTCACGCTGCGCGATCCCGATCAGCGTCCCCGAGACGGAGACCTGCGAGCCGTCGGCGAGCGTGCCGCGGAGCGTGATCAGGTTGCGGTGGTCGGGGCTCTCGGGCTCGGTCACGAGGCGAACCTCGACGCCACGCTCGGCCGCGAGCAGCGGGGCGTTGACGTAGGACACCGCCTCCTCGACGACGTCGCAGAAGACACCCTTGAGTGCGGCGAGCTCGAGCACCTTGACGTCGTACTGGGTGATCTCACCACGCACCTCGACGTCGAGCTGCTGGGCGACCTCGCCGGCGAGGCCGGTAAAGATCCGGCCGAGCTTCTCGGTCAGCGGGATGCCGGGCCGGACGTCCTCGGCGATCACGCCGCCCTGGACGTTGACCGCGTCCGGGACCAGCTCGCCCGACAGGGCCAGGCGAACCGACCTGGCAACCGCGACGCCGGCCTTCTCCTGGGCCTCGTCGGTCGAGGCACCGAGGTGCGGGGTCGCGACGACGTTCTCGAACTCGAACAGCGGGCTGTCGGTGCAGGGCTCCGAGGCGAACACGTCGAGCCCGGCGGCCGCGATGCGACCCTCCTTGAGGGCGACGTACAGCGCGTGCTCGTCGACGATGCCGCCGCGAGCGGCGTTGACGAGTACCAGGCTCGGCTTCACCCTCGCCAGCTCGTCCTCGCCGATCAGGCCGATCGTCTCCGGGGTCTTGGGCAGGTGGACCGACATAAAGTCAGCCTGCTCGAGCAGCTCGTCGAGGCTGACCAGACGCACGCCCATCTGCGCGGCGCGACCGGCCTGGACGTAGGGGTCGTAGGCGATGACCTTCATGCCGAACGCGCTCAGTCGCTGCGCGACGAGAACGCCGATGCGGCCGAGGCCGACGATGCCGACGGTCTTCTCGTAGAGCTCGATGCCGGTGTACTTGCTGCGCTTCCACTCACCGTTCTTCAGCGCGGCGCTGGCCGGTGAGACGTGGCGGGCCGCGGCCAGTGTGAGCGCGACGGCGAGCTCGGCGGCGGAGACGATGTTCGAGGTCGGCGCGTTCACGACCATGACACCGCTCTGCGTGGCCGCCTTCACGTCAACGTTGTCGAGGCCGACGCCGGCGCGTGCCACGACCTTGAGTCGCTTCGCGGCGGCGAGCGCCTCGGCGGCCCCCTTGGTCGCGCTACGGACCAGGATGGCGTCGACGTCGGCGATCGCCGGCAGCAGCTCAGCGCGGTCCGCGCCGTTGCAGCTACGGATCTCGAAGTCCGGACCCAGGGCGTCGACGGTCGCGGGGCTCAGTTCTTCGGCAATGAGGACGACGGGCTTGCTCACATGAATCCTTAGGATCGACGGTCGGCTGACTGAGGCCTCCTGCTCGTCCGCGGACGAGAGTGGCCGTGCACGACGCTGTGCCCGTTGGGCAACAGTACCTGATCGTCCCGGGCCGTCTCATCCTGCTCGATGCGTGGTCATGAGCGCGATCGGCGTACCGGCCAGACGTAGTCCAGGTCGTCCGTCACTCCAGGAAACAGCGGGCCGTAGTGCTCGGGATCCTTGCGGAGCAGTGAGGACTGGTGACTGCGGTGGAAGTCGGGGTCGCCGAGCCAGGACGGCAAGGCGTCGAGGTCGGCGAGCTCGGCCTGGCTCCGCACGTGCGTCACTCCCGCACCTCGGAGATCCTCGGCAATCGTGACCGCACAGGTGTCGGCGAAACCGAGCTCGCCCCAGACGTCGCAGCACGTGAACGCGTACCGGCCGAGTGCCTCCTCGTAGCCCTTCCACATCAGCACCGCCGGATGGTTGCGCCAGCCGTAGCCGGGCCGGGTCAGCCCACGCACGACCTGGATGCACTCGACCCGCTGCTTGCCGAGGCGGCGTTGATCCAGCGCCCTCGCGGACCGCTCGAAGTCCGGGTACGGCAGGAAGGTCTGCATGACATCCGATCCGCTCGAGTCCTCGCGCCGCCGAGGCTCCCCCTCAACGTGTAACGCGGGGTTATTGT
>JBFIWG010000116.1:0-9047 GCA_041606495.1 Nocardioidaceae bacterium | reverse complement strand
GTTGGTGTGGACCTCCCGCGCGACAAGCGCATCGAGGTCGCACTTACCTACATCTACGGCATCGGCCGTACCCGCGCCCAGTCTCTGCTGGCCACGACCGGGGTTGACCCGAACATGCGGGTCCACCAGCTGGGTGACGAGGAGCTGGTCAAGCTCCGTGACGAGATCGAAGCCAACTTCAAGATCGAGGGTGACCTCCGTCGTGAGGTCCAGGCCGACATCCGTCGCAAGATCGAGATCGGCAGCTACCAGGGCCGCAGGCACCGTCAGGGCCTGCCCGTCCGCGGTCAGCGCACCAAGACCAACGCGCGTACCCGCAAGGGCCCCAAGCGCACCGTCGCCGGCAAGAAGAAGGCCAAGTGATCTCAGGCCCCCGGCCTGTGTCACCTAGCTGACTTCCTCGAAACGCTTACACCAGCAATCCTCAGGAGTATTTGAATGCCTCCCAAGAGCCGTCAGGCTGCCGGCGCCAAGAAGGTGCGCCGCAAGGAGAAGAAGAACATTGCTCAGGGCGAAGCCCACATCAAGAGCACGTTCAACAACACGATCGTCACGATCACGGACCCCACGGGCGCTGTGATCTCGTGGGCCTCGGCCGGAACTGTCGGCTTCAAGGGCTCGCGCAAGTCCACCCCGTTCGCCGCGCAGATGGCAGCCGAGGCTGCTGGTCGTCGGGCGATGGAGCACGGCATGAAGAAGATCGACGTCTTCGTCAAGGGCCCGGGTTCGGGTCGCGAGACGGCGATCCGTTCGCTCGGTGCGGTCGGCCTCGAGGTCGGCACCATCCAGGACGTCACGCCCACGCCCCACAACGGATGCCGGCCGCCCAAGCGCCGTCGCGTCTGACACCCCGACCAGCAATCTGTAAGGAGATTTCCTAACCATGGCCCGTTACACCGGACCCATGACGAAGAAGTCGCGCCGTCTGGGTGTCGACCTCGTCGGTGGCGACCAGGCTTACGAGCGTCGTCCCTACCCGCCCGGCCAGCACGGCCGCGGCCGCATCAAGGAGAGCGAGTACCTCCTCCAGCTTCGCGAGAAGCAGAAGGCTCGTTTCACCTACGGTGTCCTCGAGAAGCAGTTCCACCGTTACTACGCCGAGGCGAGCCGTCGTCCCGGCAAGACCGGTGACAACCTGCTGCAGATGCTCGAGTGCCGCCTCGACAACGTGGTGTACCGCGCAGGCTTCGCCCGCACGCGTCGTCACGCCCGCCAGCTCGTCGTGCACGGGCACTTCAAGGTCAACGGCAAGAAGGTCGACATCCCGTCCTTCCAGGTGACCGCGCACGACGTCATCGATGTTCGTGAGAAGTCGCTCGAGATGACCCCGTTCATCGTGGCTCGCGAGACCCATGGCGAGCGGAACGTGCCGGCATGGCTCGAGGCGCTGCCGAACCGGATGCGCATCCTCGTGCACCAGCTCCCGGTTCGTGCGCAGATCGACATCCCGGTCCAGGAGCAGCTCATCGTCGAGTACTACTCGAAGAAGTAATCCTCAAGTAGTGCAGCAGTAACTCCGCAATTCCCTTTTAGGTTCGAGCCCGTCATATAGCGGGTGGGCTCGGAAAGGAAAACTCAGTGCTTATCGCTCAGCGCCCGACTCTGTCGGAAGAGGTCGTCGACGAGTTCCGTTCGCGGTTCGTGATCGAGCCCCTGGAGCCCGGCTTCGGCTACACGCTTGGCAACTCCCTGCGCCGCACCCTGCTGTCCTCGATTCCTGGCGCCTCGGTGACCAGCATCAAGGTCGACGGTGTGCTGCACGAGTTCTCGACGATCGACGGTGTCAAGGAAGACGTCACCGAGATCATTTTGAACCTCAAGGACCTGGTCGTCTCCTCCGAGCACGACGAGCCCGTCACCATGTACCTGCGCAAGCAGGGCCCCGGTGACGTGACCGCCGCGGACATCGCGCCTCCGGCCGGTGTCGAGGTGCACAACCCGGACCTGAAGCTCGCCACCCTGAACGACAAGGGCAAGCTCGAGATGGAGCTCGTCGTCGAGCGTGGCCGCGGCTACGTCAGCTCGGTCCAGAACAAGGCCGGCGACGTCGAGATCGGCCGCATGCCGGTCGACTCGATCTACAGCCCGGTCCTGAAGGTGACCTACAAGGTCGAGGCCACCCGTGTCGAGCAGCGCACGGACTTCGACAAGCTGGTCATCGACGTCGAGACCAAGCAGTCGATCCGTCCCCGCGACGCGATCGCCTCGGCCGGCAAGACCCTGGTCGAGCTGTTCGGTCTGGCTCGCGAGCTGAACGTCGAGGCCGAGGGCATCGACATCGGTCCGTCGCCGGTCGACGAGCAGCTGGCCGCTGACCTGGCCCTCCCAGTCGAGGACCTGCAGCTGACCGTCCGCTCGTACAACTGCCTCAAGCGTGAGGGCATCCACACCGTGGGTGAGCTCATCTCGCGCTCGGAGCAGGACCTGCTCGACATCCGCAACTTCGGTGCGAAGTCGATCGACGAGGTCAAGGCCAAGCTGGTCGAGATGGGCCTCTCGCTGAAGGACAGCGCGCCGGGCTTCGACCCGCAGGCCGCCCTTGCGGCGTACGAGGACGACGACGACAGCTTCGTCGAGGACGAGCAGTACTGATCAGCCCGTGAAACCGGTGGCTACGCGTCCGCGCGGCCACCGGGGCTCGGTTTCAAACGGAACACATCTATCCGGGTACCTGATACGGCCCGGGAGAAATGAGAAGAACAGATGCCTACCCCCAAGAAGGGCGCCCGCCTCGGCGGTAGCCCGGCTCACCAGAAGCTGATCCTCGCCAACCTGGCGACGGGTCTGTTCGAGCACGGCCGCATCGTCACCACCGAGGCCAAGGCCCGCACCCTGCGGCCGTACGCCGAGCGTCTGATCACCAAGGCCAAGAAGGGCGACCTGCACAACCGTCGCCAGGTCCTGTCGGTCATCCGCGACAAGGGTGTCGTGCACAACCTGTTCGAGGAGATCGGCCCCCGCTTCGCTGAGCGTCCCGGTGGCTACACCCGGATCACGAAGCTCGGCCCCCGCAAGGGCGACAACGCCCCCATGGCGGTCATCGAGCTCGTGACCGAGGAGTACGTCGCGAAGGCCAAGACGGTCAAGACCGAGAAGCCGGCCGCTGCGCCTGCTCCCGCCGAGACCGAGGCTCCGGCCGAGGACACCGCCGTGGAGGAGACCGAGGTCGAGGCCACCGAGGCGCCGGCCGAGGACACCGCGGAGACGTCTGCCGACGTTCCTGCTGAGGACAGCGCCGACGAGGCCGCTGAGGCTGACGAGGACAAGAAGTCCGAGTGAGCTGATCTCACCCGCGTCATGACGAGGGCCCGCCACCGAACACCGGTGGCGGGCCCTCGTTCTGTGTGGACGTCCAGCCGGCACCGGCTTTGCACGCGTTGTTGACGCTGTACGAGCGTTGTAACCCTTGTAGAGCGACGATAACCCCGCGTTACAGCGGGGGTGGGAGCGGTCAGGTGGATGGCCAGGCTTGCTCGACGAGGCGGGTGGCCTCGGCGGTGGTCAGGCCGAGCCGGCGGGCCGTGGCGACGTACTCCTCCGCAGCGGCCCGTGCGTCGGAGGCCGATCCCGAGTCGATCACCTCGGAGTGCACGAACGTGCCGCGGCGCCCCTCGGTGACGATCACCCCGTCGGCCTCGAGCTCGCGGTAGGCACGGGCGACCGTGTTGACGGCGAGCCCGAGGTCCGCGGCGGTCTGCCGCACCGTGCCCAGCTTGGTGCCGGGTGCCAGGGCTCCGCTCGCGACCTGTCGAGCGATCTGGGCCCGAAGCTGCTCGAACGGCGGCACCGTCGAGGTGGGGTCGATGGCGATGCTCTCCATGTCTGGGAAGATACGCGAGTGCGCCTGCGACTCGACGTCTCCTACGACGGCACCGACTTTCACGGCTGGGCCACCCAACCCTCGCTGCGCACGGTGCAGGGGACACTCGAGGCTGCGCTGGCCCAGATTCTCCGGGTCGAGTCGGTCGCCGTGACCTGTGCCGGCCGCACCGACACCGGCGTCCACGCGCGCGGGCAGGTGATCCACCTCGACGTCGCGGAACACCTCCTCACCGCAAGCGCTGGCCGGAGCACCGCCCCGCCGGAGCAGGCCCTGCTGCGCCGTCTCAACGGGATCCTCCCCAACGATGTCAGGATCCTTCGCGTGTCGGTCGCGCCGCCTGGTTTCGACGCGCGGTTCTCGGCGATCTGGCGGCGCTACGCCTACCGGATCGCCGATGCCCCCGACCTGGTCGACCCCCTGGTACGACGGGCGGTGCTGGCGTGGCCGCGCCCGCTTGACCTGGACGCCATGAACCAGGCCGCAACGCTGCTGAAGGGCGAGCACGACTTCGCCGCGTTCTGCCGCAAACGGGAGGGCGCCACCACGATCCGCACCCTGCTTGACCTGTCCTGGGCGCGGGACGACGCCGGTCGCGCAGTGGCCACGGTGCGCGCGGATGCGTTCTGCCACAACATGGTGCGGTCGCTGGTCGGCTGCATGATCGCCGTGGGGGAGGGGCGCCGCGACCCGGCCTGGGCAGGTGAGGTGCTGGACCGGCGCGAGCGGGACGGGGGCGTGACCGTCGTACACGCACACGGGCTGACCCTCGAGGAGGTCGCCTACCCACCCGACGCCGAGCTGGCCGCCCAGGCGACGGCGGCCCGCACCGTCCGGACGCTGCCGCAGGAGGCCGCCCGTGGATGACCACTACTTCACCGCCGACCCGGCGGTGGCGTTCAAACGCGCGCCGGTGACCGCGACGGTCTGGGGGCGTGAGCTGCAGCTGACCTCGGGATCGGGGGTGTTCGCGCAGGGACGGCTGGACGTCGGCACCGCGATCCTCTTCCGGGAGACCGAGCCCCCGTCCGCCCGCACCTACCTCGACCTCGGCTGCGGGTACGGCGTAATCGGCCTGGCGCTCGCGGTCACTGTCCCCGGTTCCCGGGTCTGGGCCGTCGACGTGAACGAGCGGGCGGTGCTGCTTGCCAACGAGAACGCCGAGGCACTCGGGGTCGAGGACCGTTACACGGCGGTCACGCCCGACCGGGTGCCGCCCGATCTCGCGGTCGACGAGATCTGGTCCAACCCGCCGATCCGGATCGGCAAGCAGGCGCTGCACGAGCTGTTGCTGACGTGGCTGCCGCGACTGGCACCGGACGGACGCGCCGTGATGGTCGTGGGCAAGAACCTCGGCGCGGACTCGCTGCAGCGGTGGCTGGGGGAGCAGGGTTTCCCCACCGAGCGGCTGGCGAGTGCGAAGGGCTTCCGCGTGCTCGAGACGAGGAAGAGCTGAGTGTTGACCACGATTCCGCTGCAGGTGCGCGAGGTCACCGATCGCTTCCTTGCGCTTGCCGACGAGGCGCTCCCCGGGTCGGTCCAGGGGCTGTACCTGCACGGCTCGCTAGGCTTCGGCGAGTGGTACGACGGGCATAGCGACGTGGATTTCGTGGCCGTGCACGCCGAGCGCCCCGACCCGGAGGCCGTGGCCACGCTTGAGACGATCCACGCGCAGATGGACGGCAAGCCGCCGTTCGACGGCTTCCACGTCACCTGGCAGGACCTGGCCCGCTCGCCCCTGCAGTGCCCGGACGTGCCCTGCACCCTGGGTGGGCACTTCGCCGAGGAGGGCCGGATGGACGTGAACCCGGTGACCTGGCACGAGCTGGCCCACCACGGGGTCACTGTGCGCGGACCCGCCCTCGAGGACCTGGAGATCTGGACCGACGAACAAGTGCTTCGGGAGTACACGCACGGCAACCTGGGCTCCTACTGGAAACAGCAGGCAGCTGCTCTGGCGCAGTTTCCCGACGAGGCCGCCAAGCCCGACGAGTCGACCTGGGCGGTGCTCGGCGCGACCCGGCTGCACCACCTTCTGGCCACGAACCGGCTCACCTCCAAGACCGGCGCCGGTCGCTACGCGCTGGAGGCGTTCGACGAACGGTGGCACCCGCTGGTCGCCGAGGCGATCACGATCCGGGAGACCGGTGAACCCGGCCCGGCGTACGTCGGAGCCCCGGATCGTCGCGGCCAGGACACGATCGCGTTCACCCGCATGGTGGTCGACGACGGGCTCGCGATCTCGGTCTGAGGACCCTCCGCATGAGTCTCGGTGGGGCTCGGGCACGATAGGCCCATGACCGCCTACGAAGCCGCAGAAGACCGCTACGACTCCATGGAGTACCGCTCCACCGGTAGGAGCGGACTCAAGCTGCCGGTCGTCTCGCTGGGCCTGTGGCAGAACTTCGGCGACGACAAGCCCGACGAGGTGCAGCGCGCCATCCTGCGCCGCGCCTTCGACAAGGGCATCACGCACTTCGACCTCGCCAACAACTACGGCCCACCGTACGGCCAGGCGGAGCTCAACTTCGGGCGCTACCTGAAGCAGGACTTCGCGCCGTACCGCGACGAGCTGATCATCTCGACCAAGGCCGGCTACGACATGTGGCCGGGCCCCTACGGTCAGGGCGGTGGGTCGCGCAAGTACGTCCTGGCGAGCCTGGACCAGTCCCTCAAGCGGATGGACCTCGACTACGTCGACATCTTCTACAGCCACCGGTTCGACCCGGACACGCCCGTCGAGGAGACGATGATGGCGCTCGACCACGCCGTCCGCTCGGGCAAGGCGCTCTACGCCGGTATCTCGTCGTACTCGGCGAAGCGGACGCGCGAGGCGGCGCTGATCGCCCGTGACCTCGGGACTCCGCTGCTGATCCACCAGCCGTCGTACTCCATGCTCAACCGCTGGATCGAGACCGACCTGCTCGACGAGCTCGAGGAGCAGGGGATGGGGTGCATCGTCTTCACCGCGCTCGCCCAGGGCCTGCTGACCGACAAGTACCTGAACGGGGTGCCGGAGGACTCCCGCGGCGCCAAGGGCGGCTCACTGCTGCCCGAGCACCTCGACGAGGACGTGCTCAAGCACGTCCGTGGGCTGAACGAGATCGCCCAGGGGCGTGGCCAGAAGCTCGCGCAGCTGGCGTTGCAGTGGGCACTGCGCGACAAGCGGGTCACGTCGGCCGTGATCGGAGCGTCGTCGGTCGAGCAGCTCGACACGAACCTGGAGGCCCTGAGCGGACCGGCGTTCACCGAGGAAGAGCTGGCGAGGATCGACCAGTACGCAGTCGACGCGGGCATCAACCTGTGGGCGGAGTCGAGCAAGCACTGACCGGCGGTAGCTTGGACACCAGGTCGCCGGGACGGACCACGCCACCGGTGACGACCCTGGCGTTGAGCCCGCGAAGCCGGAGCTCGCGGCCCGCCCGGGACCCCGTGAACCGCATCGCGGCCTCGCCGAACCGCTGGATGAACTTGGCGCAGCCGGTGTGCGGTGCCGCGGTCACCTCGATCACGGCACCGCCCACCGCCAGCAGGCTCCCCGCCGGCAGGTTCCCGAGCGACAGGTCGAGGTCGACGTAGAGCTGGTCACCGGCCAGGGGAACCCGCTCCGGGCTCCCCGCGAGGAATGCCGCGAAGCGGTGGTTCATCACGGTCACCTGCTTCTCGGGATGCGGGGATCCGTCGGGAGTGTGCCGGCTGCCACGGCTCTCCCAGTCGTCGCCGGCCAGGCCACGATCGATGTCCAGAGCTCCCTCGAGCAGCACCTCGCGAACCCCTTGCGACGGTCGTCGTACGACGAGCGCGACGCGTCCCTGGTCGCTGGGCGCCAACCGCATCTGGTCAAGGAAGCCCTCGAGCTCCTCGAGCGTCCGATAGGCGGGGGCAGAGGTCACGGACGGAGGGTCTCACGCCGATGCCCTCCCGCGGACGTCATAGGTGGGGCATGATCGAGGCATGAGCAAGTTCGTGTACGACTTCGCTGAAGGAAGCAAGGACCAGAAGGACCTGCTCGGCGGCAAGGGCGCGAACCTCGCCGAGATGGCGAATCTTGGGCTGCCGGTCCCGCCCGGTTTCATCATCAGTACCGAGGCGTGCCGCGCCTACCTGAGCGAAGGACGCGAGCCCGACGAGCTCGCCGCTGAGGTGGAGCAGCATCTGGAGGCTCTCGAGGCCACCATGGGCAAGCGGCTCGGCGACCCCGACGACCCGTTGCTCGTCTCGGTCCGCTCCGGCGCGAAGTTCTCGATGCCCGGGATGATGGAGACGGTGCTCAACATCGGGCTCAACGACGCCTCGGTGAAGGGCCTCGCCGCCAGGTCGGGTGACGAACGCTTCGCACTCGACTCGTA
Organism: Nocardioidaceae bacterium; assembly: GCA_041606495.1. Taxonomy (GTDB): domain Bacteria; phylum Actinomycetota; class Actinomycetes; order Propionibacteriales; family Nocardioidaceae; genus Nocardioides_C. The sequence goes on along the minus strand of JBFIWG010000116.1, from coordinate 878 downwards.
CCGCCGGCTGCTGACGATGTTCGGCAAGACCGTGCTGGGTATGGAGGGCGAGGGCTTCGAGCACGCGCTGGAAGCCAAGAAGGAGTCCCGCGGCTCCACCAATGACCTGGACCTGACCGCGGAGGACTTCGCAGAGCTCGTCTCGACATACAAGCAGCTGATCCGCGAGCACACCGGTCATGACTTCCCCCAGGACCCGCGCGAGCAGCTCGACCTGGCGATCCGCGCGGTCTTCGACTCATGGAACACCGATCGCGCGGTGCTGTACCGGCGTCAGGAGCGGATCCCGTCAGACCTGGGCACTGCCGTGAGCGTGGTCTCGATGGTGTTCGGCAACGGCGGCATGGACTCGGGCACGGGTGTGGCCTTCACCCGCGACCCGGCATCCGGCGCGCAGGGCGTCTACGGCGACTACCTGCAGAACGCCCAGGGCGAGGACGTGGTTGCGGGCATCCGTAACACCGTCCCGCTGGCCGACCTCGAACAGATCGACAAGACGTCGTACGACGAGCTGATGGCGATCATCGAGAAGCTCGAGGAGCACTACAAGGACCTGTGCGACATCGAGTTCACCGTCGAGCACGGCAAGCTGTGGATGCTGCAGACCCGGGTCGGCAAGCGGACCGCCGAGGCTGCGTTCCGGATCGCGATCCAGCTGGTCGACCAGGGCCTGATCGACATGGACGAGGCGGTACGTCGGGTCACGGGCGCCCAGCTGGTGCAGCTGATGTTCCCGCGGTTCGACACCGAGGCAGAGCGCAACCTGATCGCCAAGGGGATGAACGCCTCGCCCGGCGCGGCCGTCGGCAAGGCGGTGTTCGACTCGACGACTGCCGTGGAGTGGAGCGACCGCGGTGAGGACGTGATCCTGGTACGAC
>JBFIWG010000115.1:0-9047 GCA_041606495.1 Nocardioidaceae bacterium | reverse complement strand
GGTCGGCGCGCTTTTTTTGTTCGCCGGCCTGGGCGATTCAGAACAAGAGTGCGGCGATAGACCGCAGCGCCGCCTCCGGCTCATCCTCAACCTCTGCCGGGAGGTTCCCGCCAAGGCACAAGGCGGCGAAACCATGCACCAGCGACCAGGCCGCGAGCGCATTGACCGCCGGGCTCGAGCCCTCCCCAGCGGCCGCGGCAGCAGCTCCCCGATTCAAGGCCTCGCCGGCAGCGCGGCGTGCCTCGAGCAGGTCCGGATCATGTGGGTGGTGCAGGTCGGCGTTGAACATCACCGAGAAGTGAGCTCGATGCCGCAGAGCGAAGCGCACATAGGCCACGCCCACCTCCATGAAGTCCGAGGCCGGGTCCGGCACAGCAACCAGCTCGTCCCGAAGCAACTCGAAACCTTCGACGGCCACGGCAGTGAGGAGGCCTACCTTGTCTCCGAAGTGGTGTGCCGGCGCGGCGTGGGAGACACCTACCCGACGGGCCAGCTCACGAAGGGTCAGCCCGTACGCGCTCGATTCGTCGATCAGGTCGACGGCAGCACGAAGCAGCTCGCGGCGTAAGTCCCCATGGTGGTATGACCTCGTCCCTGGCATCGCGCCAGCATAGCGCCATTTTGACATTGACAAGATTGGATCGAGGCCTCAATCTTGACAACGTAAAGATGGAGGTACGTCGAAAGGATCCGCCATGGTGCCTCTCCTTATCCTGACCGTCGTCACCACGGCCATGTGGGCGGCGGGACGGCTCACCCAGAGAGTCGACATCTCCTGGCATGCCGCGCTCCGGGCCGGCCTGCTCGCGATGTTCCTGGTGACCGGGACATCGCACTTCATCGGTATGCGACAAGACCTGAGTGCAATGGTTCCTCCCGCACTCCCAAGTCCGGGACTTCTCGTGACCATCACCGGTGTGCTTGAGCTGGCCGGGGCTATGGCCATGCTGCATCGGCGTACCGCCCCGTGGGCTGCGCTCGGGCTCGCGGCACTCCTCGTCGCGATGTTCCCCGCAAACGTCTACGCTGCGCTCGCGGGTCTGGAGCTTGGCGGCGAGCCCGCGATGGCCTTGTTACCGCGTCTGCTCCTCCAGCTGGTGTTCCTCGCAGCAACGCTCGCGGTGGCCGCACCGCTTCGACGGAAGCTCCGCTCCCGGGACCGCCACCGGCCAGCCCGAATCACGTCAAGCAGCGCAGTGTCCTAGCGCTGACACACAAGGCACCGACACCGTTGAGCCGCGGCACAACCCACGGCTCAACGGTGCACAACCCCCGGCTCAACGGAGGGGGTGGGTGATCGGAACTGGTCAGGCGGAGTCGGACTGACGCGGGTTGCGTAGCACGACGATGGACCGGGCCTCGACGGGGAACTCAGTCCCTGGAGTCAGGACAGTGGCTTCGTCGAAGACGGTCACGCTCCCGATCTCGTCGTCGGTCGTGTCCAGCTCGACCAGCCAGCCCTCGCCGTACTCCTTGTCCGGGATGGCAAAGGTCATCGGCTCGTGACTGGCGTTGAAGGCGATCAGGAACGAGTCGTCGACGACCCGCTCGCCACGGCGGTCGGGTTCAGGGATGGCGTCACCGTTGAGGAAGACCACGAGCGACTTGGCCTGACCGTGGCCCCAGTCCTCGTCGGTCATGTGCTCGCCGGACGGGTGGAACCAGGCGACCTCACCAAGGTCGCTCTCACCGCCGTGGCTCGCGTCGCCGCTGAGGAAGCGCCGGCGGCGGAAGACGGGGTGCTCCTTGCGCAGGGCGACGACCCGAGAGGTGAAGCTCAGCAGCGCGCGCTGCTCCTCCGTGAGGTCCCAGTCGACCCAGGCCAGCTCGTTGTCCTGGCAGTACACGTTGTTGTTGCCCTGCTGGCTGCGGCCGATCTCGTCGCCGTGGGCGATCATCGGCACACCCTGCGAGAGCAGCAGCGTGGTCAGGAAGTTCCGTTGTTGCGCGGCCCGGAGCTTCAGCACGTCCTTGTCGTCAGTCTCCCCCTCGACGCCGCAGTTCCAGGAGCGGTTGTGGCTGTCGCCGTCCGCGCCGCCCTCCCCGTTGGCCTCGTTGTGCTTCTCGTTGTAGGAGACCAGGTCACGCAGCGTGAACCCGTCGTGGGCGGTGACGAAGTTGACCGAGGCGATCGGGTGCCGGCCGGAGTGGCCGTACAGGTCCGAGGAGCCGGTCAGCCGGGAGGCGAACTCCGCCAAGGTGGCCGGCTCGCCGCGCCAGAAGTCGCGGACGGTGTCGCGGTAGCGGCCGTTCCACTCCGTCCACAGGGGCGGGAAGTTGCCGACCTGGTAGCCGCCCGCACCGACGTCCCACGGCTCGGCGATCAGCTTCACCTGGCTCACCACCGGGTCCTGCTGGACCAGGTCGAAGAACGCAGACAGGCGGTCGACCTCGTGGAACTGGCGGGCCAGGGAGGAGGCGAGGTCGAACCTGAAGCCGTCGACGTGCATCTCGGTGACCCAGTAGCGAAGCGAGTCCATGATCAGCTGCAGCACGTGCGGGTGACGCATCAGCAGGCTGTTGCCGGTGCCGGTGGTGTCGAAGTAGTACTGCGGGTCCTCGTCGACCAGCCGGTAGTAGGCAGCGTTGTCGATGCCACGGAAGCTGAGCGTCGGTCCCTGGTGGTTGCCCTCGGCCGTGTGGTTGTAGACCACGTCGAGGATCACCTCGATGTTCGCCTGGTGCAGCGTCTTCACCATGGTCTTGAACTCCTGCACCTGCTGGCCGCGCTGGCCGGTTGAGCAGTAGTCGTTGTGCGGCGCCAGGAAGCCGATCGTGTTGTAGCCCCAGTAGTTCGACAGCCCCTTGTCCAGCAGGTGCGGGTCCTGGACGAACTGATGCACCGGCATCAGCTCAACTGCCGTGACACCCAACGACTGCAGGTGCTCGATCATCGCCGGGTGGGCCAGTGCGGCGTAGGTGCCGCGAATCTCCTCCGGGATGCCCGGATGCGTCTGGGAGATCCCCTTGACGTGGGCCTCGTAGATCACGCTGTCCTGGTACTCGTGCCGCGGCAACCGGTCGTGACCCCAGTCGAAGAACGGGTTGATCACGACCGAGAGCATGGTGTGACCGAGGCTGTCGTCGTCGTTGAACTTGTCCGCGTCCTGGAACCGGTAGGAGAAAAGCGACTCGTCACCGTCGATCTGACCCTCGACCGCTTTGGCGTACGGGTCGAGCAGCAGCTTCGCGGGATTGCAGCGGTGGCCGTTCTCCGGGTCGTGTGGGCCGTGGACCCGATAGCCATAGCGCTGACCCGGCTGCACCCCGGGCAGGTAGGCGTGGTGCACGAACCCGTCGACCTCGGTCAGCTCGACCCGGGTCTCCTTGCCGTCGTCGCCGATCAGGCAGAGCTCGACGAGATCGGCCACCTCGGAGAAGAGCGCGAAGTTGACCCCCGCTCCGTCGTACGTCGCGCCTAGGGGGTACGGGCCGCCGGGCCAGATCTGCATGTCGTCCTCTTTCATCTTCGTGGGTGCCGCCGGTGGGCCGCTCCCATGATGTACCCCGGGCCCCCGGAACCAACCACGGTACGTCCGAGGGCTGGATTGTCAGAGGACCGGTCGCCTGTTGTATCGTTGCCTCCGCTTGGGCAGGTAGCTCAGTTGGTACGAGCGTCCGCCTGAAAAGTGGAAGGTCGGCGGTTCGACCCCGCCCCTGCCCACAAGCAAAGCCGCAGGCCAGACCCGGGAACAAGGGTCTGGCCTGCGGCTTCTTGGGTTCTGGTGCAGCTCAGCCCCCAGAGAGAGCTCGGGTCTTGTACGGCGGCCCTCACCACCGTCTCGGGGTGGTCAGGGAATGGAACCGTCTGGAAGACTTCGAGCGGCGGGGGCCACGTGGATTGGAGCCCTATGCCCACCCCGCTGGAAATCTGGCAGCAGGTCGCCGAAAGGTGGACCGAGGTCCATGCCCAGATCGGTGAAGGTCAGTGGGACAACCGGACCCCCTGCGCTGACTGGACGGTGTGCGACCTCGTCGACCACCTGCAGTGGCATGCGACGGCATTGAGCATGCTGGGCGCTGACATCAGACCCGGCGACGGGTGGAAGGAGATCCGCGCGGCCCTCGACGCGGTCCTTGCGGACCCTTCGAAGCTCGAGGGAACCGTGACGGACTTCGGCGGTATGCCTAAGCACGAACTGGTTGCATTCCTGATCGGCGACCGGCTCATCCACACGTGGGATCTCGCCCGATCGATCGGCGCGGACGACACGCTGCCGGGCGACGCCGTCGAAGCGGTGATGGCCGGTCTTCAGCACGCGCCTCCCGAGTTTCTGCGGAGTCCGAATCCGCTTGGTATCGACATGATGAGACACCCGGTCGAGGTGCCAGCCGATTCCACTGATCAAGACCGGATGCTGGCCTTCACAGGGCGTCAGCCCTAGAGCGCCCACTGGCTGGGGGCACCGCCGGCCCAGCGACAGCCCCGCGCAGGAGGCTCGTGCAAGACTCGGTTCCGTGAGCTGGGACCCGAAGCCCGGGAACCTTCCGATCGCCGCCTCATCGCTGGTCGGTCGCGAGGGACTGCTGGCGGAGGTCATCGACCTCGTTCGGGCGAATCCGCTTGTCACGCTCAGCGGCGTTGGCGGCGTCGGCAAGACGCGCCTGGCCCTCGCGGTCGGCACCGAGCTCGCGAGCGAGTTCCCCGACGGCGTTTGGATGGTCGGGCTCGCTTCGATCCGTGATCCGGCCTCGGTCCCGGCGGCGTTCGCCACAGCGCTGGGAGTCACCCCCAAGGGCGATGCGGACGTGATCAGCACGGTTGCCGAGGCGGTGGCCGGACGACGGCTGCTGCTGGTGGTGGACAACTGCGAGCACGTGCTCGCAGCGGCAGCCTCGGCAATCGCCGAGATCCTGGCCCGTGCCGGGACAGCGAAGGTCCTGGCTACATCGCGGGAGTACCTCTGGACCGCCGGCGAGGCACTTCTTCCCGTAGCGCCATTGGCACTCGACGGCGGCGTGGCGTCCGACGCCGTGTCCTTGTTCGTCGACCGGGCCCGCGCCGTACGACCCGGCTTCGGGCTGGAGGATCCAGAGACATCTGCGGCGGTCATCGAGATCTGCGAGACCCTTGACGGGCTCCCTCTGGGGATCGAGCTCGCCGCGGCACGGATGGCCGCCATGAGTGCGATCGAGGTCAGGGACAGGCTCGGCAGCCGTTTCCGACTGCTGACCGGCTCGGAGCTGGGGCCGGAACGGCAGCAGACCCTTCGCCGTACGGTGGAGTGGTCCTACGACCTCCTCGATGAGGACGAACGCGGGCTTCTGTGCCTCGCGTCAGTTTTCTCCGGCGGTTTCGATCTTCCGGGTGTCGTCGCCGTGGCCGATGACACGGATGAGGTGAGGCTCCTCGCTCTCCTCGATTCGCTGGTACGCAAGTCGCTGGTGGTCGCCGACCACACCGTCTCGCACACCAGGTACGACCTGTTCGAGACGATCAGGCAGTTCGCAGAGGATCGGCTGTCCGAGACCGGCGAACGTGACCTGATCCGCGACCGCCACGCCGCCTACTTCGGTCGCGAGGCGGCGAAGCGATGGGGACGCTGGAACGGACCGGGCTGGCGTGGTTCTGTCGACTGGATCGAGATCGAGCTGGCCAACCTGCGCTCCGCACTTCGCTGGAGTACGGAGCGGGGCGACCTTGTCGTCGCGACCGACATCGCCGCACATGCAGCGTTGATGGGCGTCTCAGTCGAGCTGTTCGAGACCATCGGGTGGGCGGAGGATCTACTGGTCCCGGCGACGGCTGCCGACCCCCCTCGGCTGCCACGCCTGTACACGGCTGCGGGCTACGCCTGCTTCGTCGGGCGCGCACAAGCCGCGGCCAACAACGCACGCCGCGCCACATAGCTCGAGGGGCTCGGGGGCTATGAGCCCTGCGAACCCGGATATGCCACCTTCGTCGAGGCCCTGGCGCAGGTCTACTGCGGTGACCTCGATCGCTACGTAGAGCTCACGAGCAAGGTGGCGGCACTACCCGGTCCGTCGCGGGCCTACGGAGTCGCCGCCTACATCGACGGCCTCCAGTCGGCCGGCAAGGTCGATGAGGCGCTCGCACTGACCGAGGAGGCCGTGATCGCCGCGCACGAGATCGGTAATCCCTACTGGATCGCCTACACCCTGTGGATCGTCGGGCTCGCGTACTCGAAGGCGGACGTGAAGCGTGCTTTGTTGGCTTGGGACGAGGGCATCGAGTTCGTCCGCGAGCACGGCGTCCGGTTCTTCGAGGGCTTCATGGCTCGCGACGCTGCTCGGTTGCACACGTCCGACGGAGAGCTCGAGGCTGCCCTGGATCTGTTCGCCCCCGCGATCGAGGCCTTCCGTCAGGCAGGCAACGTGCCGCAACTCATCATCACGCTCGCCAGCCTGCCGGCACTCTTCGAGCGGCTCGACCGTCTCGAGGCAGCTAGCACGTTGCTAGGCGCCATGTCCCGTGAGCCGACCAGTCAGCATCACGTTCCGGAGCTCATCGAGCTCCGCAACCGCCTCACCGGGAGCCTCGGCGAGCAGAAGGCGGCGCGGTTCCAGTCTTTCGGCGCCACGATGGACCTCAATGCTGCCGCCGCCTACGCCACGGAGCAGATGGCGATCGCACGCCGTCAGCTGGCCCCGGCGTCGCAGCGTGCCCGCCCCGGGGGGCTGACGCGACGAGAGATGCAAGTCCTCCGCCTTGTCGCTGACGGCGCGACGACGCGCGAGATATCCGAGCAATTGTTCATCTCGGCGAAGACCGCCGATCACCACATCCAGAACATCTACGTGAAGATCGGCGTGTCCAACCGAGCCGCCGCAACCCGCTGGGCGATCGAGCAGGCGATCGTCGGGAGCGACGCCGACTGACCCACCTACGAGCAACCATACGAACGCGCAGGCACAAATGGGGAGGTCTCCCGATGCGCCGCCGGTCGGGTCAAAGGAGTCTGGCATCAGGCCAGCAACAAGGACTGGCGAGATGGAGATCCTTCGGGATCACGACGCGAACGGAGACACGCGATGCTACTCGCAACGACGACCGTGAAGGACCTCGACCAGTTCCTGGCCGTGTTCGGCGACAAGGGCGCGGCAAAGCGCGGAGAGCACGGCTCCAAGGGCTCGATGGTCTTCCGGGACCCCAACCAGGAGGACCGCGTCTGGGCGATCTTCGACTGGGATGCGCAGGGTTGGCAAAACTTCGTGTCCGACCCCGAGGTCCCGCCGATCCTCGCCGACGCCGGGCACAAGCAGAAGCCACAGGCGGCCGAGCTTGTCGGCACCTACCCGGCCTAGCGGACCATCCTTGGCCAGCCGGCCAAGCCGGCACGGTCCACGACAACTCGCGGGTCAACGAGTGACGAGCATTGACGCCGACCTCCGTTCGGGGTCTCACAGATCGCCAGCGCTCGTCCTCGACCTGCGGTGAGAGGAATCGTCATGACAACCGCAACTGACCGGTCGGCGCGAGTCGGCGTGGTCACCGACCAGACGGGTGCTCTGTCGTTCATGGGCATCGCCAACGCGAACGTGGCGAGGATGGTGATCGACGACATCAACGCCCAGGGTGGCCTGCTCGGCCAGCCGATCGAGCTCTTCATCGAGGACAGTGAAACCGAGGACAGCGCCGCGGAGGCCGCTGCCGTCAAGCTCGTCGAGCAGGATGACGTCGACGTCATCCTCGGCGGCATCTACAGCTCCACGAGGCAAGCCATCAAGAGACCGGCCGTCGACCGAGGTCGGAAGCTGTACATCTACCCGGAGCAGTACGAGGGGCAGGAGTGCGACCCCCTGCTCTTCTGCACCGGTCCGGTGCCCGCACAGCAGGTCGAGCCACTCATTCCCTGGCTGATGCGAAGGACCGGGGCCAAGAAGTTCTACCTGCCGTCGGCCGACTACATCTGGCCGCACGTCATGAACAAAAAGGTACGTGACGTCGTCAGCGCCGAGGGAGGATCGATTGTCGGTGAGGAGTACTTCCCGATGGACCACATCGACTACGACCGAACCGTCAACGACATCATGGCCAGCGGCGCCGACGTCGTGTTCAACACCATCGTGCCGCCGGGGCTGACCCCGTTCCTCGCGCGTCTCCACGGCGCAGGGTTCACCGCCAACGGCGGACACATCGTCTGCACATACTTCGACGAGAACTTCCTGAACCTCGTCCCCGAAGAACATGTCGAAGGCCTGTACGGCTGCCTCGACTACTACCGGGACGTGCAGGAGCCGTTCAGCGCGGCACTGCTCGGCACCTACGAGGAGCGCTACCCCGGCAGTGCGACGTTCACAGCCGGCAGTGCTTGCACGGGGATGTACCGCGGTCTGAAGCTGTGGGAAGCGGCCGTCAACGAGGCCGGTTCACTGCATCAGGACGACGTCGTTCGGGCGCTGGACCACGCCCGCATCGAACAGGGCCCCGGCGGTCCCGCCGAGATGGTGCCCGGTCAGCACCACCTCAGGTTGAACATGTACATCGCGCAGTCCCGCGGCGGGAAGTTCGAGGTGGTCAGAAACCTCGGGCCCATCGACCCGCAGGAGTGCGAAGTCGGGGTGTGACAGCCCAAGCGTGCAAAGCCCGACTGCTGAGCCCACGGTGAGCTCGGCAGTCGGCCTGCGCTCACTTCACCCGGGCGAACTCCCCGCTCTCCACCTTGCCCAGGTGGCGGCGGATCTCGTTGCGAACCGTCTTGGCGAGGATGTAGAGGCCCGCCACGTTCGCGATCGACATCATGAAGATCATCGCGTCGGAGAAGCCGATCACGGGGTCGAGCGAGAGAGCCGCACCGATCACCACGAACACGCAGAAGATCACCTTGAACACGAGCTCTGCGGTGTTGCTGTCGCCGAACAGGTAGCCGGTCGCCTTCATGCCGTAGTAGGACCACGAGATCATCGTCGAGAACGCGAACAGGATCACGGCGAGGGCCAGGACGTTCGGGAACCACGGGATCACGGACTCGAACGCCCGAGAGGTGAGCTGGACCCCACCGAGCTCGGAAGCGTCCGGATCGTCCCAGGCACCGGTGATGACGATCGCCAGCGCGGTCATGGTGCAGATGATGATTGTGTCGATC
>JBFIWG010000114.1:0-9128 GCA_041606495.1 Nocardioidaceae bacterium | reverse complement strand
CTTTTTTTGTGGCTTCCGCAGGGGTCATCACGTCAAAGCCGGCCTTTTTCGCCTTGGTGAAACTGCCGCCTTTTCTGACACCGATGATTACATTGACACCGCTGTCCCTGAGGTTGTTTGCATGGGCGTGCCCCTGGCTTCCGTAGCCGAGCACCGCAACATTGCGGCCCTGGATCACGGACAGGTCGGCGTCATCGTCGTAGAACATCTCAGCCACGGTCGGGCTCTCCTTCTCATTCATTCTCGGGTTCTGGGGGTACGTCGATCCGCCGGACGTCATACGTCCCGCGCGCTATAGCGAGCAGAACGTATGACGCTAACCGGCGGCGGGTGGGACGGGGACCGGGATCGGACGCAACGTCCGGTCGGTGATGGACCTGCCACCCCGACCGATCGCGACCACGCCGGACTGCACGAGCTCGCGAACCCCGAAGGGCTCGAGGACCCGCATGAACGCCTCGAGCTTCTCGGCGTTGCCGGTGACCTCGATGGTGACCGCGTCGGTGGCGACGTCGACCACCTTGGCGCGGAACAGCTGCACGGTCTCGAGCACCTGGCCGCGGGTCTCCGCGTCGGCCTTGACCTTGACCAGCAGCAGCTCCCGGGTCACTGACGCGGGGCCGTCGAGCTCGACGATCTTGATCACCTCGACCAGCTTGTTCAGCTGCTTGGTGACCTGCTCCAGCGGAGAGTCCTCCACGTTGACCACGATCGTCATCCGGGAGATCTCGGCGTGCTCGGTCGGCCCCACCGCGAGGGAGTCGATGTTGAAGCCCCGACGGCTGAAGAGTCCCGCGATCCGGGCCAGCACACCGGGCTTGTTCTCGACCAGGACGGACAGCGTGTGCCTGCTCATCTGTTCAGCCTCCCGCTCACAGGTCGTCTTCGTCGAACTCGGGCGCCATGTCCCGGGCGAACTTGATGTCGTCGTTGCTGGTGCCGGCGGCGACCATGGGCCAGACCATCGCGTCGCGGTGCACCCGGAAGTCGACCACGACCGGGACGTCGTTGATCTCCATGGCCTTGTTGATCGTGGCGTCCACGTCGTCAGGGCTGTCGCAGGCCAGGCCGACGCAGCCGTAGGCGTCGGCGAGCTTGACGAAGTCGGGGATCCGGCGCTCCTTCAGCCGCTGCAGGTCGGTGTTGGAGTACCGCTCGTTGTAGAACAGCGTCTGCCACTGGCGAACCATGCCGAGCGCCTCGTTGTTGATCACCGCGACCTTGATCGGGATCCCCTCGATGGCACAGGTGGCCAGCTCCTGGTTGGTCATCTGGAAGCAGCCGTCACCGTCGATGGACCACACCGTCGCGTCCGGCCGACCGACCTTGGCGCCCATGGCCGCGGGCACCGAGTAACCCATGGTGCCCAGGCCGCCGGAGTTGATCCAGGTGTTCGGGTGCTCGTACTGGATGTAGTGCGTGGCCCACATCTGGTGCTGGCCGACGCCGGCGACGTAGATCGCCTCCGGTCCAGCGATCTTGCTGAGCCGCTCCAGCACGAGCTGCGGCGCGAGCGAACCGTCGGCCGGTGTGTCGTAGCCCAGGGGGTACTTCATCTTCACGCCGGCCAGGAACTCGACCCAGGACTCGTAGTCGCCCTGGTGTCCGGCGTCGGCCTCGGCCCGGAGCGCCACGATCAGGTCCGCGATCACCTCACGGCAGTCGCCGACGATGGGGACGTCGACGGGCCGGTTCTTGCCGATCTCGGCCGGGTCGATGTCGGCGTGGATCACCTTGGCGTTGGGGGCGAACGTGTCGAGGTTGCCGGTGACCCGGTCGTCGAAACGGGCGCCCAGGCTGATGATCAGGTCGCTGCGCTGCAGGCCGGCCACGGCGGCGACCGTGCCGTGCATTCCGGGCATGCCCAGGTGCTGCGGGTGGCTGTCGGGGAAGGCCCCGCGCGCCATCAGCGTGGTGACCACCGGCATCCCGGTCATCTCCGCCAGGACACGCAGCTCCTTCGAGGCGCGGGCACGGATCACACCACCGCCGACGTACAGCACGGGCCGCCGCGCGTCGAGCATCAGCCTGGCCGCCTCACGCACCTGCTTGGCGTGCGGTCGGGTCACCGGGCGGTACCCCGGCAGGTGGAGCTCGGTGGGCCACTCGAACGTGGTCTGCGCCTGCAGGGCGTCCTTGGCCACGTCGACGAGGACCGGGCCCGGGCGGCCGGTGGAGGCGATGTAGAACGCCTCGGCGACCGTGCGCGGGATGTCTGCCGGGTCGGTGACCAGGAAGTTGTGCTTGGTGATCGGCATCGTGATGCCGCGGATGTCGGCCTCCTGGAAGGCGTCGGTGCCGATCGCGGCACTCGAGACCTGACCGGTGACCGCGACGATCGGGACCGAGTCCATGTAGGCATCAGCGATCGGGGTGACCAGGTTGGTCGCGCCCGGGCCGCTGGTCGCCATGCAGACGCCGACCTTGCCGGTCGCGGCCGCGTAACCCTGGGCCGCATGGCCGGCGCCCTGCTCGTGCCGGACGAGGATGTGGCGCAGCTTGGTGGAGTCGAACAACGGATCGTACGCCGGGAGGATGGCGCCGCCGGGGATGCCGAATACGTTCTCGGCTCCTGCACGCTCCAACGCCTTGATGAGGCTCTGCGCGCCGGTGACCTGCTCGCTCATGTCTGCCTTCCCTCTGGTCCCTGCTCCCCCACCCCCACCCTGTCTGTTCGGGTGCGAGTCTCCAACAAAAAACCCCTCGGCCCGGTGGGCAGGCGAGGGGTGACGCGTGTGCTGGTGGGCTATGGCCTCAGCTGACGCGCCGCGTGCGTACAAGAATGTCCAAACGCATGGGACATACCCTTGCCGGAAGCAGGCCCCTCGTCAATCGAGTGTGACACGCGTCCCAGCATATGGAACGTTCGTCTTACATTCTGGCGCGTGCGCCTCCGACGACCTCATGGGCTCGCGGACGAACCCACGAGGTCGACGCCCCGGCTTGAGTCGCGGCAGATGCCGCGCGACGTCAGCCGCTCGTCGTGGTGGCCGGCTGCTCCAGCAACCCGAGCTGAGTCATCATCTCCAGCTGGTCGAAGTAGAAGTCGTGCCTCACGATCTTCCCGTTCGCGACGGTGGCCACGTCGCAGGCCCGCAGCCGGATCTGCTTTCCCGTCGGCGGCAGCGTTGTGCCGTCCGGCAGCGGCATGTCGCCGGTGTGCGTGGCGAGCGCGGTCCCCTGGTCGATCGCACAGTCCTCCGTCTCCAGCTCGCGCTCCATCTCGAACGTCATGTCGAAGGCGTCGACGAACGACTGGTGCCAGGCCTTGGCCTCGGCCAAGCCCGTGATCGTGCCCTGGTCCGGCGTCGTGATGACCACGTCGGACGCGTAGATGTCATCGATGGCGTCGAGGTTCTCGGACGTCACCGCTTCGGTGAGCCGGTCCATGAGCTCACGTGCCTGTCCCATCTCTACCTCCCGAGCAGTAGGAACCGATCCCGGACGCGCAGAACCGGGCTCGTCCGGGTGTTTCCCCCATCGAACGCCCGTTCCGAGCCGCGATCCATAGCGCAGACGGGTCGTCCGAAATGTGTGGTCGGAGCCCTAGCCGCAGATCGCGCCGACCGCCGCCGACTGCACGAGCTTGCTGTACTTCGCAAGCACGCCCTTGGTGTACTTCGGCGCGTTCGGGGTCCAGCCGTCCTTGCGGGCTGCGAGCTCCGCCGCGTCGATCGCGACGTCGAGCCTCCGGTTGCCCACGTCGAGGCGGATCCGGTCTCCGTCACGCACGAACGCGATCGGCCCGCCGTCGACGGCCTCGGGGGCGACGTGACCGACGCAGAGGCCCGTCGTACCTCCGGAGAACCGGCCATCGGTCAGCAGCAGCACCTCCTTGCCCAGGCCCGCGCCCTTGATCGCCCCGGTGATCGCGAGCATCTCGCGCATGCCGGGGCCACCCTTGGGACCTTCGTAGCGGATCACCACGACGTCGCCGGCCTGGATCTGGCCGGCCTCGAGCGCGTCCATCGCAGCCCGCTCGCCGTCGAAGACGCGGGCGGTGCCCTCGAAGACGTCGTCGTCGAAGCCGGCCGACTTCACCACCGCACCGTCCGGCGCCAAAGACCCCTTGAGGATGGTGAGGCCGCCGGTCTTGTGGATCGGCTTGGAGAGCTCGCGAATGATGTTGCCGTCGACGTCGGGCGGCGCGATGTCGGCCAGGTTCTCGGCCATGGTCTTGCCGGTCACGGTCAGGCAGTCCCCGTGCATCAGCCCCGCGTCGAGCAGCGCCTTCATCACGACCGGGATGCCGCCGATCCGGTCCACGTCGTTCATCACGAACCGTCCGAACGGCTTGAGGTCGCCGAGGTGCGGGACGGTGTCGCCGATCCGGTTGAAGTCGTCGAGGGTCAGGTCCACCTCGGCCTCGCGCGCGATGGCGAGCAGGTGGAGTACGGCGTTGGTGGAGCCGCCCAGCGCCATCACCACGGCGATTGCGTTCTCGAACGCCTCCTTGGTCATGATCTGACGCGCGGTGATCCCCCTGCGGAGCATCTCGACGACCGCCTCGCCGGACTTGTGCGCGAAGCCGTCGCGACGGCGGTCGACCGCCGGGGGCGCCGCCGACCCGGGGATGGACATGCCGATCGCCTCGGCCACCGAGGCCATCGTGTTGGCGGTGTACATGCCGCCACAGGCCCCTTCGCCCGGGCAGATCGCACGCTCGATCTCGTCCACCTCGGCCCGGGTCATCTTGCCGGCCAGGCAGGCGCCGACGGCCTCGAACGCGTCGATGATGGTGACGTCCCGATCCCCTACACGCCCCGGCATGATCGAACCGGCGTAGAGGAACACCGAGGCGAGGTCGAGCCGCGCGGCCGCCATCAGCATTCCGGGCAGGGACTTGTCGCAGCCGGCGAGCAGCACCGACCCGTCGAGCCGCTCGGCCATCATCACGGTCTCCACGCTGTCGGCGATCACCTCGCGTGACACCAGCGAGAAGTGCATGCCCTCGTGGCCCATCGAGATGCCGTCGGAGACGGAGATGGTCCCGAACTCGAGCGGGTAGCCGCCCGCGGCGTGCACACCGTTCTTGGCCGCCTTGGCCAGCCGGTCGAGCGAGAGATTGCAGGGCGTGATCTCGTTCCACGAGGAGGCGACACCGATCTGAGGCTTCGCGAAGTCGTCGTCGCCCATCCCCACGGCGCGGAGCATGCCGCGGGCCGCGGCCCTCTCCAGGCCGTCGGTCACGTCGCGGCTGCGGGGCTTGATGTCGGGTCGGTCGCTCGGGGTGCTCGAAGACGATTCAGGCATGCCGGGAGCCTACGCCGCGACGTCCGTCGGATGGATGGATGTCTCAGGTTTGCCGGCTCACACCTGGGCGGCGCGAACCACCATCACGTCGGGCAGGTTCTGGGCGATCTCGGTCCAGGAGTCGCCCTCGTCGGCCGACGCGAAGATGGTGCCGTTGCGGGCACCGACGTAGACCCCCAGGGGATCCGCACCGTCGGTGCACATCGCGTCGCGCATGACCGCCGAGAAGAAGCCGTCGGGCAGGTCGCCGCCGCCGAGCTCCTGCCAGGTCTGCCCTGCGTCCCGGGAACGCCAGACCCTCGCCTTGCCCTCCGGCGGGATGCGCTCGGAGTCCGCGACGATCGGGAAGACGTAGATCGTGTCGGGGTCGTGCGCATGCACCACCATGGTGAACCCGAAGTCCGTCGGCAGGCCGTCGGCGATCGAGACCCAGGTGTCCCCGGCGTCGTCGGAGCGGTAGACACCGTGGTGGTTCTGCGCGTAGAGCCGGTCGGGCCGGTCGGCATGCCTGGCCACCTTGTGCACACACTGGCCGAACTCCGGCCACGGGTCGGGCATGTAAGGAGCCTTGATCCCCTTGTTTGCGGCGGACCAGGTCTTGCCTCCGTCGTACGTGCGGTAGACCCCGCCCGTCGACATGGCCACGGTGACCCGGCTCGGGTCGCTGGGGTGGGGCAGCACGGTGTGGATCGCCTGGCCGCCGTACCCCGGACCCCACTCCGGCCGGTGCGGGTGGTCCCACAGGCCGCGCACCATCGAGAAGGTCTCGCCACGGTCCTCGGACCGGAACAGCGCTGACGGCTGGGTGCCCGCGTAGACGACGTCGGACTCCTTGTCTGAGCCCGTGGTGAGCTGCCAGACCTGCTCGAGCGCCGCCCCCGTGTCCTCTGGGAACCGGATCGCGCCGTTGGGGGTCTCCTCCCAGCTGGCACCGAGGTCGTCGGAGCGGAACACCTGCGGACCGAAGTGGCTCGACATCGCGCCGACCAGCAGGCGCGGCCGCTCCGACCGGGTGTCGATCAGGCAGGCGTAGACCTCGTTCATCAAGAACGCCGGATCACGCCACTCCCACGACGCCCGGGCCCCGTCGGACGTGCCGACCCACAGACCCTTGCGCGTCCCGGCCAGTAGCAGCGTCTGCTTCCCCGTCATCGCCATCCTCCGTCGTCGGCTCGTTCCCGAACGACTCTAGGGGCCGGCACCGACGAAAGCACCCGTACGACGGGCCGCAGCTCAGGATCGACCGACGAGCTCCTGATGCAGCAGGTCGAGGTCCTCGGCGCCCGAGGGTGCGCCGATCAGGCTGCGCAGCACACCGTCGTCCCTCCATCGTGGCAGCAGGTGCATGTGGAAGTGGAAGACCTCTTGTCCGGCCGCAGCACCCGTGGACTGGAACAGGTTGATCCCGTCCGCGCCCAGCCGCCCCACGAGCAGCCGGGTGACCTCCTCGACCAGAGGCGCGACCTCGTGCAGCACGTCGGCGCCGCCCTCGAGCAGGTCGGCGACGTGGCGCGTCGGCACCACGAGCGTGTGACCGCGGCCGAGGGGGTTGATGTCGAGGAAGGCCAGCGCCGTGGCACTGCTGCCGACCACGAACGACTCGGCCTCGCCGGCGACGATCTCGCAGAAGACGCAGCCGCGCATCAGTACTCCCCGCTCATGACGTTCTCCAGGGGCTCACCGGCCGCGAACCGCTCGAGCTGGGAGAGCACCACGGCGTAGGCACGCGGCCACATTGCGCTCGAGGCTCCACCGACATGCGGGGAGATCAGGACGTTGGGCGCGTTCCACAGCGGGTGCCCGGTGGGCAGCGGCTCAGGGTCGGTCACGTCGAGCGCGGCATGAATCCGCCCGGTCCGCAGCGCCGCCACCAACGCGTCGGTGTCGATCACGGGACCGCGGGCGACGTTCACCAGGAGCGACCCGTCCTTCATCCGGGCCAGGAACCCGGCGTCGACCATTCCCCGAGTCTCCTCGGTGATCGGCACGATCAGGACCACCACGTCCGCTCCGGGGACCAGGTCTGGGAGGGCGTCGAACCCGTGCACACCGTCGCGAGCGGTCCGGGCCACCCGGACGACATCGACCTCGAAGCCGGCGAGCCGTTGCTCGATCGCGGCACCGATCTCGCCGTACCCGACGATGAGCACGGTGCGGTCGGCCAGGGCCGGGGCGTTCACCGGCCGCCACTCACCGCGGTCCTGGGCACGCACGAAGTCCGGGATCCCCCGCAGGGACGCGAGGATCAGCCCGAGCGCGAGCTCTGCGGTCGATGAGTTGTGGATGCCGCGGCCGTTGCACAGGGCCACGCCCTCGCCGACGAACGGCCGGACGTGGTCCACGCCCGCGGTCAAGGTCTGCACGACCTTCAGACGAGGCATCCGGGCCACGATCTCGCTGTCGTGGCGGGAGAACCTGTACGGCGGCACGTAGAACTCGACCTCGTTGACGGAGCCGGGGAGGTCGTCGCCCTCGACGGGGACAACCACCTCGTAACGCAACAAGGACGGGGGTTCGCCGAGCTCCGTCGGGTCGAAGGGAAGCCACACCAGGGGCCGTTCGTCGCTCACGGACCGACCCTATCCACCGACAATTCCGGCAAGTCGGTCCCCTTCTACGGTGACGGTCGACGAGCCGTTCACGCAATCGTCACTTAGCGTTGATCCGCGCGAATCGCGCACTCCTTAGCGTCGTACTCAACGCAACGGAGATCGGAACGGGGACCAGCATGTGGAGAGCAACGAGGCCGTCGATTCAGGGGCTGATCCAGTGGCACGTACGCAGCCAGCAGGTCGCCCGTCGCAACGCCATGATCGCCTCGACCGCCCTTGCGGAGCGTCGCCGGGAACGCATTGAGGTCGACGAGTTCCTGCACTCCTACCTCCAGCTGCGTTCCCGGCGTTCCGAAAGTCAGGAACCCGCCAAGATCAGCTGACACGTTCAGGCGGTAGCACCCCCACCGAACCGGTGGTTTCCGGCCCCATTCGCCCATAGTCGGCACCCCTCAGGCAGACTTGTGTGCGTGGCAGGTATCCCTCAGCGCCTCGCTGAATGCGTGGTCGAACCGCGTGAGCCGGAAGCCGATTCCGAGCAGCTCGCACTCCGTTTCTACGACGTCGAGAGCGCCGACGGCACACGGATCCAGGCATGGACCAACGATGCCGAGGGCCCGACCGTCCTGCTGTGCAACGGGCTGGGCACCAACGCCTACGCCTGGCCGGCCCTGCTGCGCCGCGACTGCGGCGTTCGCGTTCTCTCCTGGAACCACCGGGGCGTGGGCGGCTCGAGCCGTCCGGAGGACCCTCGCCGCGTCGGCATCGACGCGTTCATCGAGGACGCGCTGGCCGTGCTGGACGATGCCGGCGTCACGTCCTGCGTGGTGGCGGGCTGGTCGATCGGCGTGAACACCGCGTTCGAGCTCGCCGTGCTCCACCCGCACCGCGTGACCGGCTTGTTCGCGGTCGCCGGCGTCCCCGGTGGCACGTTCTCCTCGATGGGCGCGCCGCTGATGATCCCTCGCCTGGCCCGCAAACCTCTCGCGCTCGCTGCGACCAGGCTCCTCGAGAAGACCGGGTGGGCAATCACCCCGTTCACCTCGCGCCTGCCGCTGGACCCGATCTCGGCCCTCGTCCTGAGCCACAGCGGCTTCATGCTGCCTGTCGAGGACAGCAAGGCCATGCGCCGGGCGGTCAAGGAGTTCCTGCAGACCCCCATCGGGTGGTACATGCACCTTGCCTCGGCCGCCGCCGGGCACCCACGCGTCTCGCTGAGGCGCATCGCCGTCCCCACGGCGTTCGTGGCCGGCAAGTACGACCTGCTCGCGTCGGCCAGTGACATCCGAACCGCTCACGAGCGGATCCCGGCGGCCACGCTCG
>JBFIWG010000113.1:0-9190 GCA_041606495.1 Nocardioidaceae bacterium | reverse complement strand
GATCAAAGCCCGCTTCGACCACGAGGGAATCGAGATCCCGTTTCCGCAGCGGGTCGTGTGGCACCGAGAGCAGCCGGCGAAGGCCGACGCGGCGACCCCGAACGGTGCCGGGGCCGCCGAGTAGGGGCTCAGGCCAACGAGGCGTCGAGCGTGATCGTGGTGCCGGTGAGCGCCTGCGACACCGGGCAGTTCTGCTTGGCGCCCTCGGCGGCGGCGGCGAAGTCCTCGGCGCTCATCCCCTCGACCGTGCCGACGACGGTGAGGTGCACCCCGGTGATGCCCTCACCCGGCTGGAACGTGACGTCGGCCTTGGTGTCGAGCGCCTGCGGCGGGGTCCCCGCCTTGGCCAGGGCGCCCGAGAGCGCCATGGAGAAGCAGGACGAGTGAGCGGCGGCGATCAGCTCCTCGGGGCTGGTCTTGCCGTTCGGCTCCTCGGCTCGGGCCGGCCAGGAGACGTCGTAGGTTCCGAGTCCCGACGACTGCAGGGTCACCTTGCCGGCGCCTTCGAGCAGCGAGCCCTCCCAGTGGGTCTCGGCGGTGCGGGTGGTAGCCATGTGTTGTGCTCCTTCTAGGTCGCGAAGCCAATCAGTTCTACGGTCAACGGCGACTATTGCACGCAGGATTCGGTCGGCCACGCCAGGTCAGGGAGAATGGACACGTGAGCAGCGAGCAGACCTTCTACGACGCCATCGGCGGCTACCCCACGATCTCGAAGATCGTGCACCGCTTCTACGAGGGCGTCGCGACCGACGACCTGCTCCGGCCGATGTACCCCGAGCAGGACCTCGCGCCCGCCGCCGAACGGTTCACCCTCTTCCTGTGCCAGTACTGGGGCGGCCCGACGACGTACTCCGACAACCGGGGGCACCCCCGGCTGCGGATGCGGCACGCGCCGTTCAAGGTGACGCCTGCCGCGAAGGACCGCTGGCTGGTGCACTTCCGGGCCGGCCTCGACGAGGCGAACCTGCCCCCGGAGCAGGACGCCCAGTTCTGGGACTACGTCACCCATGCCGCGCAGTTCATGGTGAACACGTTCGACGAGAACTGACCGCGCAATGTAATCCCGGTGACTTTCGGGGTTTGGGCACCTCGTGCATGATGACGGGGTGATGAGTGCCACAGACGACTCACGGCCGCTCGCGTCCTTGTCCGATGCCGAGGCCTATGTCGCATTGATCTGTTTCAAGCACGGGCCACCCGAGCGGATCGGGGTCGAGCTGGAGTGGACCACCCACCGCACCGAGTGGCCGGCGCTCCCGCTCTCCCCCGACACCCTCGCAAGCGCACTCGGCGACCACGCCCCCGCAACCCTGTCGCCGGAGTGCGGCCATCTACCACTGGGCAAGGGCTCCCTCGTCACGGTCGAGCCCGGCGGGCAGGTCGAGCTCTCGAGCCGACCTTCAACATCACTCCCCTCCCTGGTGCACGACATGAACCAGGACATCGCTGCCCTCGACGGCCTCCTCGCCTCGGTCGGGCTGTCCCGCGGTGAGTCAGGCACCGACCCGCATCGCCGACCGACCCGGATCCTCGACGTCCCGCGCTACGCCGCCATGAACGCCTTCTTCGACAAGGTCGGACCGGCGGGCGCGGCCATGATGTGCAGCACCGCCAGCACGCAGGTCTGCCTGGACGCGGGCGAGGCCTCGGACGTCGCGACCAGGTGGCGGGCGTTGCACTCCATCGGTCCGGCGCTCGTGGCCCTCTTCGCCAATTCCCCGGTGGTGGCCGGTGTGGACACCGGCTGGGCCTCGAACCGGCTCCGCGCCACCCTCGACACCTGCCCGCCCTTCACCCACGCCGTCCCGGGCGACGACCCGGTCGAGTCCTGGGTGGCGACCGCCATGACCGCCCCGGTGCTGTGCGTACGACGGTCCGGCAGCTGCTGGGACGCACCGCGGCCGATGAGCTTCGCCGACTGGGTGCGCGGCGCGCACGATGTCGCGCCGACGTACGACG
The DNA here is from genome assembly GCA_041606495.1 of Nocardioidaceae bacterium. Taxonomy (GTDB): domain Bacteria; phylum Actinomycetota; class Actinomycetes; order Propionibacteriales; family Nocardioidaceae; genus Nocardioides_C. The sequence continues at coordinate 7,231 of JBFIWG010000113.1, read as the reverse complement.
ACCTGGACTACCACCTGAGCACGCTGTTCCCGCCGGTGCGCCCGCGTGGCTACGTCGAGGTCCGCTACCTCGACGCCCAGCCCACCGCACGGTGGCACCACCCGCTCGTGCTGGTCGCCGCCCTGATGTCATCGCCCGCCGCCGTCGACAAGGCCGTCGAGATCTCAGAGCCGACCGCGGACCTGTGGTTCACGGCAGCCCGCGAGGGTTTCCGTGACGACGGGCTGCGCGTGACGGCGGAGGCCCTGGTCGAGCTGGCCGGAGCGCAGCTGGACGCCCTGCGTCTTCCGCGCGAGATGGTCGAAGACCTGATGGAAACCCTGGAGCGACGAACCGCCCCCGCCCGAAGGAGGCTCAGCGTATGACCACGCACCCGGTCCACCCGCTGCGCGACCTGACCGGTCTCGGCGCTGAGCAGCTACGCTCACGCACCGCCGAGCACCTGGTCCGCGCCCGCGAACGCAGCACCCTCCTCACCGACGCCGTCGGCGACGACGACCTGGTCAAGCAGCACTCGCCGCTGATGTCGCCGCTGGTGTGGGACCTGGCACACGTCGGGAACCAGGAAGAGCTCTGGCTGGTGCGGGACGTCGGGCGGCGCGAGCCGGTCCGCAGCGACATCGACGAGCTCTACGACGCGTTCAAGCACTCGCGTTCCACCCGCCCCGGCCTGCCGCTGCTCGGCCCGGCCGAGGCGCGCGGCTACGTGCGTGAGGTCCGGGACAAGGTGCTCGACGTCCTCGACCATGCGTCGTTCACCGGCAGCCGACTGGTGCAGGACGCCTTCGCGTTCGGGATGGTGGCCCAGCACGAGCAGCAGCACGACGAGACGATGCTGGCCACCCACCAGCTCCGCGTCGGCAGCCCCGTGCTGCACGCCGAGGAGCCACCGCCCTCGGTCGGACTGACCGGCCCCACCGAGGTGCTGGTCCCGGCAGGCGAGTTCACCATGGGCACCTCCACCGAGCCGTGGGCCCTGGACAACGAACGCCCGGCCCACCCGGCCTCCACCGCGGCGTACTTCATCGACACCGCCCCGGTCACCTACGGCGAGTACCTCCGGTTCGTCGAGTCCGGCGGCTACGACCAGCGCGAGTGGTGGTCCGATGCCGGCTGGGCGCGGGTCCAGGAGGTTGGCCTGTCCGGGCCGAAGTACCTCACCCGCGACGGCGACCGCTGGTGGCGCACTCGCTTCGGCTCGGTCGAGCCGGTGCGGTACGACGAGCCGGTCACCCACGTGTGCTTCTACGAGGCCGAGGCCTACGCCGCCTGGGCCGGGAAACGGCTGCCGACCGAGGTGGAGTGGGAGAAGGCAGCGCGCTTCGACCCCGCCACCGGCCGGTCCCGCCGCTACCCCTGGGGCGACGACGATCCCGGGCCCGAGCACGCCAACCTCGGCCAGCAGCACCTGCGCGCCGCTGCGGTCGGGGCCTACCCCGCCGGCGCCTCGCCGCTGGGCGTGCACCAGCTGATCGGTGACGTCTGGGAGTGGACGTCGAGCGACTTCGCGCCGTACCCGGGCTTCCAGGTCTTCCCCTACGCCGAGTACTCCCAGGTGTTCTTCGGCCCCGACTACAAGGTGCTGCGCGGCGGCTCGTTCGGCACCGACGCCGTGGCCTGCCGCGGGACCTTCCGCAACTGGGACTACCCGATCCGCCGGCAGATCTTCGCCGGCTTCCGGTGCGCCCGTGACGCGAGGCCCGAGGAGCTGGGCTGACCCGATGTGCAGACACCTGGCCTATCTCGGCGCCCCGGTCTCGGTGGCGGACGTCGTCCTGGCACCGGCCCACTCGCTGCTGGAGCAGACGTGGGCGCCCGCGGACATGCGCGGCAGCGGATCTGTCAACGCCGACGGGTTCGGCATCGGCTGGTACGACGGCCCCGGTGACGCCCTGCGCTACCGGCGCGCTGTCCCGATGTGGGCAGACGAGTCGCTGCCGGACCTCGCCGGGACCATCCGGTCCTCCGCGATGCTCGCCGCCGCGCGCAACGGCACGGTCGGGATGCCGGTGGGCGAGACGGTGTGCGCGCCCTTCCGGCACGGCCGGTGGCTGTTCAGCCACAACGGTGTCGTCCGAGGCTGGCCCGAGTCGGTGAGCGGTCTGGCCGAGGATCTCCCGGTCGGCGACCTGACGCGGCTCGAGGCGCCGACGGACAGTGCCCTGTTGTGGGCCCTGCTCCGGCGGCGGCTGCTCGACGGCACCGACCTCGCCGTCGCCGTGGACGACCTCACCTGTGCGGTCGCAGAGGCAGCCCCCGGATCCAAGGTGAACCTGCTCGCCACCGACGGCGAGACGGTCGTCGGCTCCACGTGGGGCCACAGCCTGTCGGTTCGCGAGGGCGCTGACCATGTCGTGGCAAGCTCCGAGCCGTTCGGCCCCGACGAGGGCTGGCGCGCCGTACCCGACCAGCACCTCGTGGTCGCCACCGCCGAGACCGTGAAGATCCAGCCGTTGACCATCGAGAAAGGCCCCACCAGATGACCGCGCCCGTGGCGTTCGACGTACACCTCACCCCCGACTACGCCGCGAACGCCCTGCGCGAGGACGCCCGGGCCGGCCTCACCGCCGACCCGAAGTGGCTGCCGCCGAAGTGGTTCTACGACGCACGGGGCAGCGAGCTGTTCGAGGAGATCACCCGCCTGCCGGAGTACTACCCGACCCGGGCCGAGCGCGAGATCCTGACCGCCCGGGCCGACGAGCTGGCGGAGCGCACCGACGCGCACAGCCTGGTCGAGCTCGGCTCCGGCTCGAGCGAGAAGACGCGACTGCTGCTGGACAGCATCCGTCGGCACGGCACGCTCGAGGAGTTCGTGCCGCTCGACGTCTCCGAGTCCTTCCTGCGCGAGGCCGTCGACGCGATCGTCGCGGACTACCCGGGGCTGCGCGTGCACGGCGTGGTCGGCGACTTCACCGCCCACCTCGAGAAGCTCCCTGGTGAGTCGCCGCGGCTGGTCGCCTTTCTCGGCGGCACCATCGGCAACCTGCTCCCCGACGAACGGCGCGACTTCCTGATCGGCGTCCGCGAGGTGCTCGAGCCCGGTGAGTGGCTGCTGATCGGCACCGACCTGGTCAAGAGGCCCGAGACCCTGGTGGCCGCCTACGACGACGCGGCCGGTGTCACCGCACAGTTCAACCTCAACGTGCTGCATGTCCTCAACCGGGAGCTCGGCGCGGACTTCCCCGTCGACGACTTCTCGCACGTGGCGCGCTGGGATGCCGAGAACGAGTGGATCGAGATGCGGCTGCGGGCGGCGCGCGCGATGGAGGTCCGGATCCCCGGCATCGACCTGACCATCTCCTTCGCCGAGGGCGAGGAGATCCGCACCGAGATCTCCGCGAAGTTCCGGCAGGAGCGCGTCGAGCGGGAGCTGATGGCGGCCGGCTTCGAGCTCGACGCGTGGTGGACCGACTCCGAGGGCCGGTTCGCGCTGTCGCTGGCGCGGGCCGTCGGCTAGCTCGCCTGGATGCTGAGCAGCGCGTCGGCGAGCCGGGCGTAGTCGTCGGGCCGGTTGTAGACCTGCCCGGTGACGCGCACGAAGCCGCTTCCCTCGAACCAGATCGGCGCGGCCTCGACGGCGAACTGGGTCGAGAGCCGCTCGTAGAGGACCATGGCGTCCTCCTCGCAGGTCAGCATCCCCTCGGGCAGCCGCACCAGTCGCATCATCGGGGCGGCCTCGACGCGGGGTACGACGGGCTCGGTGCCGAGCTTGCCCGCGACGTGCTCCTGCCCGTCGGTGACCAGCGCGGCGTTGCGGCGTACCTGCTCGAAGCCGCCGAGGGACCAGAAGAAGTCGACGGCAGCCGGGATGGCGAGCCAGCCGGAGACGTCCTGTGTGCCCGGTTCGTCCCAGGCCCGGGGGAACCCGGCGGCGAGGCTCCACGACGAGACGAGCGGCCGGATCTCGCTGCGCAGCCAAGGCGCGACCCACAGGGCGGCGCAGGCGCGAGGGACGAAGCCCCACTTGTGCAGGTTCCCGACCCAGGAGTCCACGCCGAGGGCGGCGGGGTCGACGTCGACGTGCGCCGGCACGTGAGCCGCGTCGACCAGGATGACGGCGTCGGGTGCGGCGCGTCGGACGGCCGCCGCGATCTCGGCGACCGGCAGCACCATCGCGGTCGGGGCCGTGAGCTGGTCAACCACCACCAGGCGCGTCCTAGGCCCGGCGGCTCCTGCGTAGGCCGAGACGATCTCCTCGCGCTCGGCCTCGATCCCGAACTGCGCCTCCACCACCCGCGCCGCCGCCCGACGCGACAGGTCCTCGAGCGCGAGGCGCACCGCTCCGTAGCCGTGGTTGGCGATCACCAGCTCGTCGCCGGACCTGAGCTCGATCGACCTGAGGATCGTCGACACGCCCTCGCTGACGTTGCGGACCAGCGCGACGTCATCGGCGTCGCGGTGCAGCAGGCCTGCGGCTGCCGCGCGTGCTCCGGCCAGCAGCTCGGACCGTTCGAGCCGGTTGAACCGCAGGGGGTTGCGCTCGCACCGCTGACGAAACGCCGTCGCGGCCCGATGCACCTGCTGCGGGACGGCGCCGTAGGAACCGTGGTTCAGGTACGCCACCGCCGGATCGAGGTCGAACTCCATCGGCCGCTAGTCCGCGATCGCCTGCAGCTGCTTGCGCTCGTCGTCGGTCAGCGCCCGGGCCTTCTGCGTCGCACCGTCATAGGTGACCAGCACCGACTCGGCACGTGAGAGCACAGTGTCGCCGTCCTTGATGTCCGAGGACACGGCGAACGACGAGTTGCCCACACGCGTCACACGAGACTCCACGACGTACGGCTCGGTGCGGAACAGGATCGGCCGCCTGTAGTCGACGTTCATCTGGGCCACCACGACCAGGAAGTCGCCCAGACCCTCGTCGCCGACGATCGAGTGCAGGAGGGCCAGGCGGGCCTCCTGGTAGTACTCGAAGTACTTCACGTTGTTCACGTGGCCGTACACGTCGACGTCGGAGAACCGGACCCGGCAGCTGTAACGGTGTGCGCTCATCGGGCTCCCTCCGCGGCCGGCTCGAGGAACTTCTCGAGGATGTTGCGCTCGTCGGGGGTGATCCGGCGGGGCCGCTCCTGGGCGAACACGAACGGCGTGAGCACCGTCGAGGCCCGGGTGTAGACCCGGCGCTCACCGCTCGGCAGCTCGTCGAGGATCTCGTAGGCCATCGTGAACGACGCGGCCCGGATGTTGGTCACCCAGGACTCGATCCGGATCGGCTCGAAGCGGAACACCAGCGGGGCCAGGAACTCCACCTCGTGCCGCACGACGACGACTCCCTCGGCGAGGTCCTCGGCACCGCTCTGCGGAGCGTGGACCGCCAGCATGTCGACCCGCGACTCCTGCAGGTAGTCGACGTAGGTGACGTTGTTGACGTGACCGAGCGAGTCCATGTCGGCCCAACGCAGCGGGCAGTAGTAGACGTGGCGCACGGCTCGATCCTGCCAGAGGCGGGCCGCGGCGCGCGCGGGGTGTCCGCGGACTGTTCGGTCCGAGCGCAATGCGCATGTGGGATGCGGCACAAGGGTCGCATCTTGAAATCCGATGTGGGCGGTGGAATGTTTCGAGACACACCCAACAGATCGGAGATCCTTCATGCCCGAGGCAGTGATCGTTTCGGCGGCCCGCTCCCCCATCGGCCGCGCGAACAAGGGCTCGCTGAAGGACGTCCGCCCCGACGACCTCACCGCTGCGATGATCCGGGCGGCGCTGGACAAGGTCCCGGGGCTCGACCCCAAGGACATCGACGACCTGTACCTCGGTTGCGGCCTCCCCGGCGGCGAAAGCGGCTTCAACATGGCCCGCATCGTCTCCGTGATGCTGGGCTACGACCACCTGCCCGGTGCCACGATCACGCGATACTGCTCCTCGAGCGTGCAGACCTCTCGGATGGCGTTCCACGCGATCAAGGCCGGCGAGGGCGACGTGTTCATCTCCGCCGGCGTCGAGACCGTGTCGCGCTTCCAGAAGGGCAACTCCGACAGCTGGCCCGACACCCGCAACCCGCTGTTCGCCGACGCCCAGGAGCGCACCGTCATCACGGCGAAGGAGGGCCGCGGCTGGTCCGACCCGCGTGAGGACGGCAACCTGCCCGACGCCTACATCGCGATGGGCCAGACCGCCGAGAACGTCGCCAAGCTGCGCGGTCTGAAGCGCGAGGAGCTCGACGAGTTCGGTGTCCGAAGCCAGAACCTCGCCGAGAAGGCGATCGCCGACGGTTTCTGGGCCAACGAGATCACGCCCTACACCACCCCGGACGGCACGGTCGTCAGCAAGGACGACGGCCCCCGCGCGGGCGTCACCCTGGAGGCGGTCTCGTCACTGGACCCGGTGTTCCGCCCCGACGGTGTGGTCACGGCCGGCAACTGCTGCGCGCTCAACGACGGCGCTGCCGCGGTGGTGATCATGTCCGACACGAAGGCGCGTGAGCTGGGGCTGACCCCGCTGGCCCGGATCGTGTCCACCGGAGTCACCGCGCTCTCCCCCGAGATCATGGGCCTCGGCCCGGTGGAGGCGAGCAAGCAGGCGCTGGCGCGAGCGAACATGACCATCGACGACATCGACCTCGTGGAGATCAACGAGGCGTTCGCGGCGCAGGTCGTCCCGTCGTACCAGGATCTCGGCATCGACCTGGACCGGCTCAACGTCAACGGCGGCGCCATCGCGGTGGGCCACCCGTTCGGCATGACCGGGGCCCGGCTGCAGAACACCATGCTCAACTCGCTGAAGTGGCACGACAAGCAGACCGGCCTGATCACCATGTGCGTCGGTGGCGGCCAGGGCATGGCGATGATCCTCGAGCGGATGAGCTGACCGACGTACGGCGGACTCCCCCACCATCGGGAGGACACCGCCCGGCTGCCGTCGCCCACTCGGCCCGAGACCCTGATGCCGGAACGAACCGAGGCCCCCGCGCTTCCACGCGGGGGCCTCGGTTCGTTCGCTGGACGGAGCCAGGGGCGTGTCCTCGAGTCAGAACGCAGTCGGCAGGGGACGCGACTGCGTTCGTCGAATCACTGCTCCTGCTGCAGAACGGCCTGCACCGCAACGGTGATGCTGATCTTGTCGCCGACGAGGAGACGGCCGCCGTCCATCGGGACGTTGAAGTCGACACCGAAGGCCTTGCGCGAGATCTCGGTGGTGCCCTCGAAGCCGGCGCGAGTGCCGCCCCACGGGTCGGTCTCGGTGCCGAGGTACTCCACGTCCAGGGTCACCGGGTGGGTCACACCCTTGATGG